>JAATGW010000777.1 GCA_015654495.1 Chitinophagales bacterium | reverse complement strand
GGCGTCAACGCCGCCAACAACAAAGGCATCTGGATGGGCGCAGGCCCGCAGCCCGCACTGCTCGCCCGCACCGGCTCCGCCCTCCCAATAAACGCCAACCTCAAGTGGGAAGAGTTCGGCCCCATGTCCCTCAACACAACATAAGGGTTATAAAAAACTTCGGAGATGTTGATATATTGTTAAAATCCTACCTTATTTTTGCACCTTTGACAGGATTTTGTCCAATTCCACTACAACTCATTGCGATTATGATTTATCATCGATCCATTGTTAGAAGTTTCTTGCCCGGACTATTATTGCTGATCTCATTTTCATTCTCTTCTTCGCTCTCTGCACAGGATGGGAGGGGGCTGTTCAATCAGAAATGCGCTTCCTGTCATGCAATCGATAGGGTAGTTGTAGGCCCCGCATTGGCTGGTGTGGAAGGGAGATGGGATGATAAAGCTCAGCTTCACAATTGGATCAGAAACAGTGCAGCAGTAGTAAAAAGCGGTTATCCACGTGCGGTGGAGGTATACAACCAGTTTCAGAAAGTGCAGATGACTCCTTTCCCCGAGCTGACTGATAAAGATATTGATGCAATTCTGGGATATATTAATTCAGGTGGTGGTTCCGGTAAATCTAAAGATGGTGTAACAGTTCAGGATCCCAAACTGGATAAGGATAAAGAATCAGACAGCTCATTATTATATGGGATACTAACACTGATCCTGGCAGTAGTCGCCCTGATCATGCTGCAGGTGAACAGTAATCTCCGCAAACTGACTGAAGAAAAAGACGGTCAGACTGTTCCTGAACCTGTTCCTTTTTATCGCAATAAGGCTTATATCGCATTGGGTTCCATACTTTTATTTATGCTGGGCGGCTGGCTGGTTTTTCAGGGAGCTGAGAGCCTGGGTCGCGAAAAAGGGTATCAGCCGCAACAGCCTATCTTTTACTCCCATACCGTGCATGCGGGCATTAACCAGATCAATTGTTTGTACTGCCACGGAAGTGCAATGGAAGGCAAACAGGCTAATATCCCCTCAGTGAATATATGTATGAACTGTCATATGGGTATCAGTGAGTATACAAAAGGCCCGAAACTGTATACTGCTGAAGGAAAGGAAGTGGATGGAACAGCTGAGATCCGGAAATTATATGAACACGCAGGATGGGATCCTGTAGCAAAAAAATACACAAGTAAAGGGTCAGCAATAGAATGGATCCGTATCCATAATCTTCCCGACCATGTATATTTCAATCATGCCCAGCACGTGAATGCAGGAAAACAGCAATGCCAGACCTGCCATGGAGAAATTCAGAAAATGGGTGAGGTAAAACAATTTGCCGACCTGAGTATGGGCTGGTGCATTAACTGTCACCGTGAAACCAAGGTGCAGTTTGCTGATAATAAATTTTACAGCATCTACGAGAAATTCCACGAAGACCTTAAGAATAAAAAGATTGACAGCGTGACTGTTGAAATGATCGGTGGAACTGAATGCCAGAAATGCCACTATTAATCTGGTGCTCGTTATTTGAGAATTCCCGGTCATCTGAACAACTAACAACCTTACAACTGATATATGGAGCAAAAAAAGTACTGGCAAAATTTTGGTGAACTGCGCAACAGTAAAGCCTACCAGGAAAGTCTGGGCGATGAATTTGAAGAAGCGCTGCCCGGCCAGGAAGCAGATGATAAAGGTATACTTGATGCGAAATCTCCCCGCAGGGATTTTTTGAAATATCTCGGTTTCAGTACGGCAGCAGCAGCGGTAGCTGCAAGCTGCGAAATGCCTGTTAAAAAGAGTATTCCCTTTCTGAATAAACCTGAATCCATTACCCCCGGTATTGCTTATTATTACGCAACTACATATGTACAGGATGGTGATGTGATCCCTGTTGTTGCTAAAGTAAGAGATGGAAGACCCATCAAGATTGAAGGAAATGATCTTTCTGCAATGACCCGCGGCGGAACCGGTGCAATAGTACAGGCTTCCGTTCTGGATCTTTATGATACGGCCCGTTTACGTTTCCCTATAAGCAGTGGAAAGGAAGTAACCACCTTCGACGCTTTTGATAAACTAGTTGCAGATGCTATGAAAGGCGCTGCAGGATTGCCCATTGTGCTTTTAACAAGTACAATTACCTCACCAACCACAAAGCAGGTAATTACTGATTTTCTTGCCAAATTCCCGGGAAGCCGCCATGTGCAGTATGATGCACTGTCAGCTTCAGGCATTCTTCAGGCAAATGAAACATCTTATGGCAAAAGAGCCATTCCGTCCTATGATTTCAGCCAGGCAAAAGTGATTGTGAGTCTGGGTGCTGATTTCCTGGGTACCTGGCTGAACTCGGTTGAATATTCAGTTCAGTATGCTGCCGGCCGCCAGATCAACCAGGCCAGCCCCGAAATGAGTAAACATATTCATTTCGAAAGTATGCTGAGCCTTACTGGAGCGAATGCGGATGAGCGTTATGTACACCGTCCGTCAGAATCAGCTGCTGTTGCCCTCAGTCTTTATTCAAAGCTGGGTGGTTCTGTTGCTGCTCCGGCGCTTGCTGATGAACGCCTGAAAAAAGGACTTGACCTTGCTGCCTCCATGCTGAAAGCTGCTGGTGGCCAGGCGCTGGTTGTGAGCGGAAGTAACAATCCCGATGTACAGATTATCGTAAATGCCATCAATGAAATGATTGGCGCTTATGGTAAAACCATCAGCTGGAATACCACGCTGAATACCCGCCAGGGTAATGATAAGGATATAGCGCAACTGGTGCAGGAAATGAATGAAGGAAAAGTTGGCGCTGTTCTGGTTCATGGTGTGAACCCCGTATATGATTATTTCGACGGAAAGAAATTTGCTGATGCTTTTAAGAAAGTGAAAGTGACTGTTTCATTTAACGAACGTGAAGATGAAACCACTGAACTGGCTAAATTTATCCTGCCTGATCATCACTATCTGGAAAGCTGGGGTGATGCAGAAGCAAAATCAGGATTCTACAGTTTTCTTCAACCTACTATAGCTCCGTTATTTAAAACCCGAGCATTTCAGACTTCACTATTGAAATGGAGCGGAAATAATATTGAATATGCAGCTTATGTAAAAAGCTACTGGATCAATCGTTTGGGAAGTGTTGAAGCCTGGGATAAAGCATTACAGGATGGGTTGTGGGAAACACAGACTATTTCATCAGCGGGTGCTTTCAATGGCGCCGCAATTGCTGATGCTGCCGGCCGGCTTGGTTCTGCTAAGAAAGGAGGCAAAGCGGAATTAGTGATTTATTCTAAAATTTCCATGGGTTCAGGCAAATCAGCAAACAACCCATGGTTACAGGAAATGCCTGATCCTATTACTAAGGCGACCTGGGACAATTATGCAATTATTTCTTTCGCAATGGCGAAGGAACTGGATATACCGGTGGATGATAATTACGAAGTGGAGATGCATAAACCGGTCCTTAAATTAACCGTTGCCGGAAAAGAGCCTGTGATACTTCCTGTGCTGGTGGTGCCCGGCATGCAGGCCAATACAATTGCGGTTGCAGTTGGTTATGGCCGCAGTGAAAAAACAGGTCGGGCTGCAGCCAATGTAGGTAAAAATGTTTTCCCGTTTGTAGGATTTAACGGAAGCCAGTTTGAGTACAGTGTAGCCGATATAGCCTACGAAAAACAAAAGGATGAAAGAATAAAAGTCGCCTATACACAAACACATAACCAGTATGAAGGTCGTGTGGAAGTGGTTCGTGAATACACGCTGACGGATTTAAAAGCAAAGCCAAAAATCCTTGCTGATGTCCGCCATAAACTGGTGGAAGATTACGCAAAAGATTCAGCTGATTATCGCGGTGAAGGAACCATGTATCCCAACTATCCTTATCCGGGTGTGAAATGGGGCATGAGTATCGATCTGAATTCCTGTTTTGGTTGTGGAGCATGTACCATTGCCTGTACGGCGGAAAACAATGTACCGGTAGTAGGTAAATCCGAAGTGATGCGTGCTCATGAAATGCACTGGCTCAGGATCGACCGCTATTATGCAACCTATCGTGATGATTCAGGAAATGATAACCTCGATGATCTCAACGTTGTTTTCATGCCGATGCTTTGTCAGCACTGCGATAATGCTCCATGCGAAAACGTTTGTCCTGTAAATGCAACTAACCATAGCAGTGAGGGTCTCAACCAGATGACCTATAACCGTTGTATCGGCACAAGGTATTGCGCAAATAACTGTCCGTATAAAGTACGCCGTTTCAACTGGGCTGATTATATGGGTGCAGACAGCTTCCCTGACAATCAGAATCATTTACTTGACGAGTCAGTATTGATGATGAATGATGACCTGAGCAGGATGGTACTGAATCCGGATGTGACGGTTCGTTCAAGAGGTGTGATTGAAAAATGTTCATTCTGCGTACAGCGTTTGCAGGACGGTAAACTGAAAGCGAAAAAAGAAAATCGTCCGCTTGAAACCGGCCGTGACAATAAGTGGGATCTGAAAACTGCCTGTCAGCAGGCATGCCCCACAAATGCAATTGTTTTTGGTAATGTAAACGACAAAAACAGTGCAGTATCAAAAATCAGAAACGAGGAGCAGACAAACAGGACCTATTATGTGCTTGAGCAATTGCACGTATTACCAAGTGTGAGCTATCTGGCCAAAATCAGGAATACAGACAGGCATGTTGGTGTTTCTGAAGAACATCACGCCCCGGCAGAAACAAAACATGAAGCAGCCGGAGCAGAAAAACACGGATAATCCGGTCAGAACTAGTTGAGGAAAATATTATCAGAACAGCCAAGATCTGTTAAATAAACAGCAAATGAGTTTGACCAAGTACGAATCACAGTTAAGAGAACCACTGGTTGACGGTAAAAAAACCTATCACGACGTCACAGTAGATATCGTGCATACCATTGAAGCCAAACCCACGCGTTTGTGGTATATCGGCTTCTGGGTTGCCGTTGGCCTTTTGTTGTTTGGTGTTTATTCTGTGTACCGGGAGGTTACTTACGGTATCGGTCAGTGGAATGTAAACAGAACCATCGGCTGGGGTTGGGATATCACCAACTTTGTATGGTGGGTTGGTATTGGTCATGCCGGTACATTGATTTCTGCAATCCTGCTTTTATTCCGCCAGGGCTGGAGAACCGGTGTAAACCGAGCGGCTGAAGCGATGACGATTTTTGCGGTAATGTGTGCTGGTCAGTTTCCTATTTTTCACATGGGTCGTGTGTGGATGGCGTTTTTTACAATGCCCTATCCCAATACCCGTGGTCCGCTGTGGCCGAACTTCAACTCGCCGCTGATGTGGGACGTATTTGCGATCTCAACTTATTTCACCGTATCGCTTTTGTTCTGGTATTCCGGTTTACTTCCCGATCTGGCAACAGTGAGAGACCGCGCAAAAACAAAACTCAGAAAACATTTATATGGTATTGCTTCCTTTGGATGGACCGGTTCCACCAAACACTGGCAGCGCCACGAAAGTTTGTCACTCGTTCTGGCGGGCCTTTCAACGCCGCTGGTACTTTCAGTACATACCATTGTATCCTTTGACTTTGCCACATCTGTAATACCAGGATGGCATACCACAATCTTCCCTCCTTATTTTGTTGCCGGTGCGATATTCTCAGGATTTGCAATGGTTCAGACCCTGATGCTGGTAATGCGGAAAGTAATGGGGCTACAGGATTATATTACACTGGGACATATTGAAGCGATGAATAAAGTGATCGTTCTCACAGGTTCCATCGTAGGATGTGCATACCTAACTGAATTATTCATGGCCTGGTATAGTATGGTGCCATATGAACAATCTGCATTTTTTGAATCCCGTCTCTCAGGTCCTTATGGATGGAGTTACTGGCTGATGATGACCTGTAATGTGATCTCGCCGCAATTGTTCTGGTTCCGGAAATTGCGCCGCAATATTGCGTTCACATTCATTATGAGTATTGTGGTGAATATCGGAATGTGGTTTGAACGTTTCGTGATCATTGTGACCTCACTCTATCGTGATTATCTCCCATCCAGCTGGTCAACTTATTACCGTCCAACAATCTGGGAAGTTGGTTTCTATCTTGGAACATTCGGATTATTTTTCACCTGCTTCTTCCTGTTTGCAAAATACTTCCCGGTAATTGCTGTAGCAGAAATCAAAGCTATTCTGAAAACATCAGGAGAGAGTTATAAGGATGAAATGGCGCCATTGGAAAATGAAAGTGCGGAGAAATTTAATAAAGACATGCATCATGGCGATCACCATAATGGACATGATGATCATGATGGCGATGTGACTTTTGTAAAACACTGATGCCCTAAATAGGAATCAGTCAATAGTATTAAACAGAACATAACTAATATAAAACAGAAAAAAAGTACCGATGTCAGTAAAAAAATTTGTGGTCGGCTGTTTTGATGACGAGAAAGTATTGTTTCCCGCAGTTGCAAAAGTGCGGAAAGCAGGGTATAAACTACAGGATGTATACACTCCGTTTCCCGTACATGGTTTGGATAAGGCCATGGGTCTGAGAGATACAAGTCTGCATACAGCAGGATTTATATACGGACTTATCGGAACAACAACTGCGGTAACATTTATGAGCTGGGTTTTTACAAAAGACTGGCCCGTTAATATCGGGGGTAAACCGCATTTTGCATTACCTGCCTGGATACCCATCACATTTGAACTTACTGTTCTTTGTGCTGCCGTCGGTATGGTACTTACATTTTGCTATATCTGCCAGCTGGCTCCTTTTATAAAGAAGCATCATTTTCATCCGCGCGCAACAGATGATCTTTTTGTAATGGTAATTGAGTGCACTTCAAAAACCAATGAGAATGAAGTAAAACATTTTCTGGAAAATGCAGGAGCCCAGGAAGTAAATGTTCAGGTAGTGGAAGATGGATGGTGGATTGGCAGGTATGACAAAGAACAGCAATTGTACAGAGAACCTATTGTTGCCTAAAAGCCCAGAACGAATCAGATGAAAAAAACAGCCATCATATTTTTTTCGGTTACCAGCCTTCTCGCTGCAGTAAGCTGCAGTGATGTAAAGCGTAAACCAGGCAGAATATATATGCCGGATATGGCTTATAGCCGGGCATATGAAACCTATTCAGAAAGCCCGATATGGAAAGATGGTCAGACCAACCGTGAGCCGGTGGCGGGTACCATCAAAAGAGGTGATATGCTTCCTTTCCATCTGGCAAAAGACAGAGCCGGTGACACTGCAAATTATTTTGCGTCCCGGGCGGTTAAGAATCCTTTGCCACGTTTAACCCTGACCGAACATAAAGAAGCTGAAAGGCTTTACCTGGTCAACTGCGGTATCTGCCATGGTACAAAGCTGGATGGTAATGGTCCTTTATGGAACGATGGCGATGGTCCATTCCCATCAAAACCTGCTGCTCTGGTTGGAGAACCAAGATATGACCAGATGCCGGAAGGCCAGATGTATTATTCAGTCACCTATGGAAAAAACCTGATGGGTAGCTATGCATCGCAGCTGAATCCGAAACAACGCTGGATGGTGATTGCATATATTAAAGCATTGCAGACTAAAACAGTTCCGACAAGTGACAGTGTGTTAATAGCTGCTCCAGCCTTAGTGGATTCAGCAGCTAAAGCGCCGGCTGCCGCAACAAAATAAATCTAAATAATTACTGATAAAAAATATCCGGATGATCAAGCAACAATTTGAAATACCAGCAGGTTACCGCAAATGGACATCAGGTCTGCTTGCAGTAGGAGGATTGGTCCTGGTTCTGGGTTTCATTTTTCTCGGGCTTAGTAAAGATGAGCATTCACAAACCAGGTTCTGGGCTGTTTTGTTGCAGAACAGTACATTTTTCCTGCTGGTGGTGAATGCGAGTATGTTCTTTATTTGTGTAACCACGATGGCGCTTGGCGGATGGCAGATGGCCTTCCGTCGCATTCCCGAAGCCATTTCTGTTTTGGTTCCGATATTCGGCGGGCTTGCATTTCTTGTTTTTATCGGAATCATACTTGGACATCAGCATCATATCTATCACTGGTTAGATAAAGAACATGTAGAACACGATCCGATCCTGAAAGGAAAGAGTGGCTTTCTGAATCCTGTATTTTTCTTTGTTTGGTCGGCCATTGCCATTGGCATCTGGTCGCTGGCAGGATGGAAAATGCGTCAGTTATCCAGCAAAGCAGATGAAAGGCATATGGGTGCTGAAGAGGCGAAGACCTTTCAGTGGTCTAATACGATCTGGGCGTCTGTATTCCTAGTTTCATTCGGTCTTACCGTAGGTTCTACTATTCCCTGGCTTTGGTTGATGAGTATCGATGCACACTGGTATTCCACCATGTACAGCTGGTACACATTTGCAAGCACATTTGTTTCAGGTATGGCGCTGATAGCTTTGTTTATCGTATATCTGAAGAATAAGGACTATCTCGAATATGTAAATGAGGAGCACCTGCAGGATATCGGAAAATTCATGTTTGCATTTTCCATTTTCTGGACCTATCTCTGGTATAGCCAGTTTATGCTGATCTGGTATGCAAATATTCCGGAAGAAACCGTGTATTTCAAACAGCGTATGCAGGGACCTTACAGGATCATTTTCTTCCTCAATCTTATTGTTAACTTTGTGCTTCCTTTCTTATTATTAATGAAGAGGGGATCAAAAAGGAATTATACAACCATGGTATTCCTCGGTGTCCTGATAATTTTAGGTCACTGGTTGGATTTCTATCAGATGGTTATGCCTGGAGTATTGGGGGAACATTATAGTCTTGGATGGTTTGAATTCGGAATACTCGCCCTTTATGCAGGTTTGATCATGCATTTTGTGGGTAAGGCACTTGCAAGTAAACCGCTTGTATCGATAAATCATCCGTTGCTGAAAGAAAGTATCATTCATCATACCTGATAAGAGAGTTAAGAAGACAAAACATTTATTTAAAATATTTTCAATCTCATGACAGGCTTTTTTATTCTTGCGATTCTTGCACTGGCTTTCCTGGTTACATTCCAGATTGCCAAGTCGAGTGAATACGTTTCGGTATTGAAAGGGGAGGAAAAGACTTTTCAGCAGAATAACCGGATCAACGCATTCCTGTTTATTTCCTTTCTTGTTCTGGGATTGATCGGCGCCTGGTGGTGCAATCATTTGTTCTACGACAAAACATTGCTCGGTAAACCTTCTGCATCTGATCATGGTGTCAGGATTGACTTTATGCTTTGGATGACGATCGTTACTACCGGCATTATATTTTTGCTTACACAGGTTCTTCTGTTCTGGTTTTGTTTCAGGTATCAGTTTGATACAAAAAGAAAAGCATATTTTTTCGCGCACAATAATAAACTGGAACTGATTTGGACCGTGGTCCCCGCGATATTTCTTACAATTCTTGTAGGTTTCGGATTGTTTTACTGGTTCAAGATTACGGGCGATGCGCCTAAGGGTTCACAGATCGTTGAAATAACAGGGAAACAGTTTAACTGGATGATCCGTTATCCGGGTAAAGACAATGTGCTTGGCAGAAAGAATTACCGGCTGACTGATGCATCCGCAGGAAATGCTTTAGGTGTGGATTGGGAAGATGCTTCCAGCCACGATGATCTTGAACATACAGAAATGCATTTAGTAGTTGATAAACCTGTTCAGCTTGTTATTAATGCACAGGATGTTATTCATGATGTTGGTCTTTCGCATTTCAGGCTGAAGATGGACGCTGTTCCGGGTATACCAACTACGATGTGGTTTACTCCTACCATCACTACGGCTAAAATGAAAGAAATTACGGGTGATAAGGATTTTGTTTATGAAATAAGTTGCGATCAGATGTGTGGCTCAGGTCACTATTCCATGAGAGGAATTGTGATCGTTGAAACACAGGCGGAGTATGATCAGTGGCTGGCAAAACTTATACCGCAGTATACAAAGGTTATGAACGAAAGGAAAGATGCTCAGCCTGCCGCTAAATCAGCTGCTGATACTTTAAAAGTTTCAGCACTGCAGTCAGCGAAAGAGGCAGAATTGAAAAACCACAGTAATTAAATTGTTTAATCGCAAGATAAAATTTGAAGCATGAGTGAATCGTCATTACACGGACACGGACATGAAGGTGTTGTTTCTTCCCACACACATGAAGCACATGATGTGCATCATCATCACCATCATGAAGAGTCATTCATCTCTAAATATGTATTTAGTCAGGATCACAAAATGATTGCCAAACAGTTCCTGATCACAGGTATGATCTGGGCTGTTATCGGAGGTCTTTTTTCTGTATTGTTCCGTTTACAGCTGGGCTATCCTGATATGAGTTTTCCGATCCTCGAAGATATTTTTGGAAAATGGGCTGCCGGCGGCAGGATCAGCAATGACTTCTACTATGCCCTGGTTACCATGCATGGTACTATCCTGGTATTCTTTGTACTTACTGCGGGATTAAGCGGAACCTTTGCGAACCTGCTTATCCCTCTTCAGATTGGCGCACGTGATATGGCATCGCCCATGCTGAACATGCTTTCCTACTGGTTTTTCTTTCTTGCCAGCATTATCATGTTCTCTTCCCTGTTTATTCAGACAGGTCCCGCAAGCGGTGGCTGGACGATCTATCCCCCGCTGAGCGCGCTTGGTCAGGCAACGGACGGATCAAAACTGGGAATGGACTTCTGGCTGGTATCGATGGCCATGTTCATTGTATCGTCCCTTCTTGGAGGTCTGAACTATATTTCGACTATTCTGAATATGCGTACAAAAGGGATGAGCATGACGAGGATGCCGCTCACGATCTGGGCGATTTTCTTCACAGCCGTACTTGGTGTACTTTCTTTCCCGGTACTATTATCCGGAGCAATCCTCTTGCTTTTCGACCGTAACCTGGGTACAAGTTTTTATCTTTCTGAAATTGTGGTTAAGGGTGAAATTCTGCCAAATGAAGGTGGAAGCCCCATCCTCTTTCAGCACCTGTTCTGGTTCCTCGGTCACCCTGAAGTATATATCATCCTCATGCCTGCATTGGGAATGGTTTCCGAAGTGATGAGTGTGAATTCGCGCAAACCGATTTTTGGTTACCTGGCAATGGTGGGTTCATTGTTTGCGATTTGTATCCTGGCCTTCCTGGTTTGGGCGCATCATATGTTTGTAACGGGTCTTAACCCATTCCTTGGTGCATTCTTTGTATTGCTTACACTGCTTATCGCAGTGCCTTCAGCAATCAAAGTGTTTAACTGGCTTACAACATTGTGGCGGGGTAATCTTAGGTTTACACCGGCCATGCTTTTTGCCATCGGCTTTGTGAGCCTGTTTATTTCAGGTGGACTTACCGGGATCTTCCTTGGAAACTCTACACTTGATCTTCACCTGCATGATACTTATTTTGTAGTAGCGCATTTCCATATTGTGATGGGGGTTGCGTCCTTCTTCGGAATGTTTGCCGGGGTATATCACTGGTTCCCGAAAATGTATGGCCGCTATCTCAATAATAACCTCGCTTATATCCATTTCTGGGTTACTATGATTGGCGCATACCTGATTTTCTGGCCGATGCACTATTCAGGACTGGCAGGTATGCCACGTCGTTATACTGACTACAGCAACTGGCATTCGTTCAACCAGTTTGCAGGCATGAGCCGTTTTATCAGCAGTGTGGCAATGGTTGTATTTGCTGTTCAGCTGCTGTTCCTTTTCAACTTTTTCTATTCAATCTGGAAAGGAAGAAAAGTGACATCTACAAATCCATGGGGTGCAAATACGCTGGAATGGACAACACCGGTTAATCCCGGCCACGGTAACTGGCCTGGTGAAATTCCGGAAGTGCATCGCTGGGCTTATGATTATGGGAAAGATGGCCGTGAGTATATTTCTCAGATCGAGCCAGTGGGTGCAAACGAATCGAAGCATTAAAAAATCTTTCCGGTTGTGAAGCACAGCCGGAAGCAAAAATAGTTTTTTGATAAAAGCGATGCAGACTGAGGAAGTGCAGCAGGGGTCAGCAATTTCATCGAAGCTGAAGGATTATTTTCAGTTAACGAAATTCACGCTCAGCTTCACGGTGGTTTTTTCTTGTGTGGTATCTTATTTACTGGTACCAGCAGTCTCATTCGATTTTATTTCAGTTCTTTTACTTTTTGCTGGTGGGCTACTGATTACCGGATCAGCAAATGCAATAAACCAGGCTACTGAAAAGGACACGGATGCAATGATGAAGCGTACGGCAACCCGCCCGGTTGCTGCAGGCAGGATGAGTGTTGATGAAGCATGGACTTTTGCAGTTGTTACTGGTGTAATTGGCATTGCTGTTATTGGAATCTGGTTTAACTGGCTGGCGGCAGGCTTATCTGCATTCAGTCTGTTCCTTTATGGCTTTGTGTACACACCATTGAAAAAGGTGCATTCCATTGCCGTGCTTGTTGGAGCAATACCAGGTGCATTACCCTGCCTGATTGGCTGGGTGGCTGGTGCCGAAGCATTTACAGCAGGTGGATGGATTCTGTTTTTCCTGCAGTTTTTCTGGCAGTTTCCTCATTTCTGGGCAATTGCCTGGGTGGCGCATGGAGACTATAGTAAAGCGGGATTCAGGCTATTGCCGTCTGAAGGTGGGCCAACAAGATATGCAGCGGTACAGGCAATTTTGTATTCGGTGATTTTAATTCCGATCGGCCTCATGCCCTATTTTGCCGGCATGAGCGGATTGGTGAGCCTGATAATTGTAACAATAGCGAATCTGGCAATGACATTTCAGTGTTTCCGTTTGTACCGTGAAATGAATGTGAAGGCAGCAAGAAGAGTAATGTTCAGTTCTTATATATACCTGCCCGTAGTTTTGCTGGCATTATTGTCAGATAAAGCAGGGTAAGTAAAAAGATTCAGAGTAAAGAATTCAAGCAATGGCAGAAGTGATGAGTGTGCAAAGAAAAAGAATACATCCGCATAAATTTCTGATGTGGGTTGCCATAGGAAGTATCATAATGATGTTTGCCGGATTAACAAGTGCTTATATTGTTAAGCGTAGTCAGGTTAACTGGCAGATGATTGAAATTCCAAAGCTGTTCTGGTTCTCTACATTGGCGATTATTTTGAGCAGTGTAACCGTTCAGCTGGCTTTGAAAGCGTTCCGGGATAGAAATATTCCGAGGTATAAACAAATGATCATATTTACAGCGATACTTGGCGCTGTTTTTCTGGTCATGCAGTTCATTGGTTTTATGCAGTTCAGTAAAATGGATATCCGGTTAATCGGTGCCGGATCAAATGCATCCTATTCATTTTTGCTGGCAATTGCTGGATTACATGCATTGCATGTGCTGGGTGGAGTGATTGCACTAACAGTGATCGGCATCAGGGCTATGAGTTCGCGAAGCAAGAATTACAGTTCTGTACCCGTGGAAGTTGTATCCACCTACTGGCATTTTGTAGATATACTCTGGATCTATCTGTTTTTGTTTTTTAACTGGATGAAATAAAGGTCGTCGAACATTTAAACTTTTAATAAGAACATGGCAACAGCCCAGGCACAATTGGAAACTAAATGGTGGAGTGGTGGTAAGAGTCCATTCAACGTGGAGTATGGCAAACTGATGATGTGGTATTTCCTGATGAGTGACACTTTTACTTTCGGCGCCTTTCTCATTTCGTACGGAACAATTCGTTTCAGTCAGAATTTCTGGCCTGATCCCAACCATGTGTTTAACGCGTTTCCATTTGCAGGGCATGCAAATCTTCCGCTCGCATTTGTGAGTCTGATGACTTTTATCCTCATCATCAGTTCGGTGACAATGGTACTTGCGGTACACGCAGGACATCATATGGATAGAAAAGGTGTTATCAAATGGATGATCTGGACCATACTTGGAGGTTTTGCTTTTCTTGCCTGTCAGGCTTGGGAATGGACGCACCTTATTACCGGTGAACATGCAGTGATGATCGATGGACAGATAAAGGAAATTGGTACTACTGTTTCAATGAATCCCTGGGGACCTGCTATAAAGGGAGTGATGCATGATGGCCACCAGGTATACTCAACAGGGCCGGTTGCCTTTGGCGGATATTTTTTTGGAATTACGGGCTTTCATGGTTTTCACGTTTTCTCCGGTGTCGTCATCAATATCGTAATGCTGATCATGACTGTCAACGGAGTTTTTGACCGCAAAGGGCATTACCAGATGATTGAGAAAGCAGGCCTTTACTGGCATTTTGTGGATCTGGTATGGGTATTCGTATTCCTTTGTTTTTACCTGATCTGATAAGTATAAATAATATAATATAAATAATTCGGAACTACATGGATCACCAATCAGAATCAACTGAGATAACATTCCACCACGCTCCAGGAGGCGATGATACGGTTAAGAGAATTATCAGGACAACCATTCTTTTATCAGTAATTACGATCATTGAACTGGCACTTGGATTTGTAATCTACTTCATGCATAAGGGGGAGAATCCCAGCCATACATTAATTCTTTTCATAAAAGGTGTAATCGTGATTTTATCGCTTGCAAAAGCATTCTATATCGTATCGATATTTATGCATCTTGGCGATGAAATCAAGAACCTGATTATGACGATCGTGGTTCCGCTCGCGCTTTTTATATGGTTTATAACTGCTTTTATCTGGGAAGGCAGTTCATGGCTAAATCTGCGCAATACGGACGGGCATTCCAAACCAAATATTGAAAAACACCAGGCGGCACCAGAGGGGAAGAAACCAGGTGGTGTGGAATAAAATTATCTGTAAAATAATTCAGCATATTAACTGACATCACCGGAACTTTGCGGTGGTGTTTTTTTTTTAGAATAATCGGATTATGAGGAAAAGAAAGTTCGTGGCAGTAATGTTAGCAGTCGTTTTACCTCTCGCGAGTTATTTGATTGTGAACAGCCTCAGTAAGGGAGCAGTAGCGATGCCTAAACGTTATTTTTACGATACGGTACTTACTGTAACTACAAATGGACGCGAGGCAAATGATACCCAGTGGCATAGCGTAAAACCTTTCAAACTCACCAACCAGTTTGGAAAAAAAGTCGGTCTGGATGACTTTCCCGGAAAAATTATTATTGCAGATTTTTTCTTTACTTCCTGCCCATCCATTTGCCCAACCATGACGAGGAATATGAAGCGTTTGCAGGATGCATTCAGGAAAACCGATACGATAGTAAGATTTGTTTCATTCAGCATCGACCCTGTCCGCGATTCTGCGCCAAGACTCAAAGCATATGGCGACAGACAGGGGATCGATCATGATACCTGGTTTATGTTAACAGGCGAAAAGAAAGAGATATATGATATTGCACTGAATGAGTTCAAAGCTAGTGTAGCGCAGGAGGAAGGAGTTGATACCGGATTTATTCATACAGAAAAATTATTCCTGCTGGATAAAGACAGGGTTGTGCGTGGCTGGTATAATGGTCTTGACAGTAATAATCTCGATCAGGTTATCAAAGATGTTGTTTTGCTCAATATGGAAAGAGACAAGAAAAAGAAACGAAATCTTTTTCGAAAATAATTTACTGTTGAAATTCTGAATGGATGCTCCCACCCTCGATAAAAAAAAATGACCGGTTAGCGAAAGCTTTAATTTATACGGTATCCTTTGTTGTATTTGCTGCAGTGGTTTTTTTAAGCCGGTTTAAACTCGAAGCCGATCTCGGTTTTGACATTCACATTTTTGCGAAACTAAACGCGTTTATAAATTCAATAGTAGCATTTTTGTTGCTGGTTGCACTGCTTGCCGTTAAGCAGGGAAAATACAGATTGCACAAGAGAATAATGCTGTTGTCTATTGTCCTGTCTGTAATTTTTCTGATTTCCTATATCTGTCATCATCTCCTTTCAGGCAATACAGTTTATGGCGGTACCGGTACAATCCGGTATGTATATTTTTTCATACTGATTACACATATTTTTCTTGCAGCTGTTATTCTCCCTTTTATTTTATTTACTTCCTATCGTGCGCTTATTGCCGAGTGGCCTGGTCATCGCCGGCTTGCGCGTATTACCTGGCCGGTTTGGTTTTACGTTTCAGTAACGGGAGTGATAGTATATCTGATGATCAGTCCTTTTTACACATAGTGCAAATGTTAAAAATGGGACCAGGTAATTAGATTCTTTCATTGCCTGGATCTGGCTCAGGGGTCAAACGTAGAAAGTAAAACCTGGCTTAGCTTTTCAATCTTTCATTCAATTACGTTTATCTTTTTCTAAAATTGTTGGCTTTCACTTCATCAAATAATAAATACAGCATTGCTGATTAGCTCTTATCATTTGATCCATCGAATTTGTTTCCGGTTGTATGCGGCGATGCTTTAGATATAGAATTGCCTGGCATCTTTTTTAATGCTGTATAAAAAAAGATCTCATGCCGGAAGGTCCCTCGATTGTCATCTTAAAAGAACTCCTCAAACCTTTTGAGCAAAAGACTGTGCTTAACGTTTCCGGTAACAGCAAAGTAGATATTCAGAGAGCAGCGGGTCAGAAAATTGTTGCGTTTAAAAGTTGGGGTAAACATTTTCTGATCTGTTTTAAACATTTTTCCATCCGGATACATTTCCTTTTGTTTGGATCATACCGGATTAACGAAGAAAAGGAGACCCCAGCCCGGCTTAGCCTTAACTTTAAGAAAGGCGTGATCAACTTTTACGCTTGTTCTATTAAGCTGATAGAGGAGCCTCTCGAAGAAGTTTATGAATGGGAAACAGATGTGATGTCGGACCTGTGGGATCCAAAAGCGGCAAAGAAAAAACTTCTGGCTCAACCGGAAATGCTGGCCTGCGACGCCCTGCTGGATCAACAGATTTTTTCTGGATCGGGCAATATCATTAAAAATGAAGTTTTATACAGAACTAAAATACATCCGCTTAGCAAAACTGGCAGTATTCCAACCCGAAAACTGACTGAGTTGATTCGTGATGTACGCACTTACAGCTTCGAATTCCTGAAATGGAAAAAGGAATATACTTTGAAAAAACACTGGCTTGCTCACACCAAACACACCTGTCTGCGCTGCAATCTTCCAATAATCAAACAACATCTGGGTAAAACCAACAGGCGTACTTTTTTCTGTTCCAACTGTCAGCGTTTATATAATTAGTCTGCGGCAACTATTAAAGTCGCTGGAAAGTTGTTGATCATTATCAAAATAATTTGGGCTTCCGTACCGCGCGGTCCGTTGTACCAAAGCAATTTTAATGCGTGTCGGGGTCAGCATATTGGATGTAATTGGGATTTCCGGTACACACACTGAATTTTCTGTAAACCATCTCCACATTCATTTTCAGCCAGCGTCTTCGGGAACATAAACATTAGATCATTCTGCTTATTCAAGTTCTTCCTGATATACAAATTTCGGCATCTGCCAGTTGTATTTAATGGCGAGTAGCCTCAGAATAAATCCAATTGCTGCCGCGATTACTGAAGCTGCATGCATGCCATAACCCAGGTAGATAATACCCATATAAATGAGACCTGTAAATAAGGAGGCAGTCGCATAAATTTCTTTCCTGAATAAGAGGGGAATATCGTTACAGAGAATATCGCGCAAAACGCCACCACCACAACCTGTAATAATTCCGCTTAGCAAAACAATTAATAGCGGAAGATGCAGGTCCATCGCTATCTGGCATCCGATAATAGTAAATACAACCAGGCCTAAAGCATCAAGCCAAAGAAAAATAAGCCTTAGTTTTTTCATAATTGAAGCAAGCAATGCTGCAGCAATTGCGCCCCCGGTGGTAACCAGCAGATATTCGGGGTGAGCAATCCATGTCATCGGATAGTGCCCGAGAATGATATTGCGAAGTGTGCCTCCCCCGAGAGCAGTTACGCAGGCAATGATGCACACACCTACCCAGTCCATATTGCGCCTTCCAGCGGAAAGAGCAGCTGTCATTGCCTCAGCAGTGATTGCGATTATGTAAAGAATATGAAGCATAATTAATTGGATTTTTTCGTGAAATTTTAGTCGTTGCTGAAGTTATAGATATTGGCAGCAAGATCATGGATCAGGAATCCCTTTTAGTTTGGTCCGGGAGAATGCAGGCAGCTTCAAAAATAACGGCCGGAAATCGGGGTCGCCAGCTCAGAAAACTAAGGTCAGTACCCTTTTAAATAATCGATTACCTTTTAATTTGGTGCTGCTTAGCCTGTTTATGAGAACTTCTTCTTTATTGTCGGCAGAAAAATTTCTGTTTTTAATCCGAATCTTTATATTTGTTTTCCAACGAACTGCTTTTTTGAAGAAATCATTAGCCATAACACTCCTCCTGATTCACCTTGTATGCATAGGTGGCTACCGCTTTTTCTTTGACTATCTTGAGAACGAAGCGTCTTCACAAATCGTTGAACGCCTTGATGGTGGCGGGTTTTCAGAGAATGAACTTATCGAGATTAAAATTCCTTATCCCCTTCCGTACGCTGCAAATCACAATGAATATGAGCGTTTTGACGGAGAGGTTGATCTTAACGGGGCGCATTATAATTATGTGAAAAGGAAAATGGTGAACGATACCTTATACCTTCTTTGTATCCCAAATTCCATCAAAAATGAACTGGCCGCAGCAAAATCTGAGCTGATTGGCGGGTTAGGCGATATCAAAAAAGAAAATCCAGCTGGTCAAAAGGCGCCTGTCAATTCAATTGTAAAACCTTTTACAACAGAGTTCAGTCATACGATTGAACCGGTAAGTTTCACCTCATCTTCGTCGGCCATTTCGAATAGCTATTTATCTTTTGAATCTTTGTTGCTGAACACTCCTGG
>JAATGW010000387.1 GCA_015654495.1 Chitinophagales bacterium | reverse complement strand
GGGTACAAAGTCCGCGGTAAGAAGTAAAACAGCCAAATACAAATTACGTTTTGTAGTTCCGGAGGAACGATGATCTTATAGCCCGGGATTTCAATCCCGGGTACAAAGTCCGCGGTAAGAAGTAAAACAGCCTTTTGCAAGGTGAGTTGGGGAAAGAATTAAACTGGCTGTTGACCTCTCAGAAGACCTCTGAATTATCTGGGTTCGGATTTAAGTCTTGTGACTTAGGGCTGTTCCCTTTACCTCTTGCCTCTTGCCTTTTGCCTGAAATTCTTAACTTTGCCCGATGATTTTACCCATTGTCGCATACGGAAGTCCGGTTTTAAGAAAAGTTGCTGAAGATATAGGTCCCGATTACCCGGATCTTGCACAGCTGATAGAAGATATGTGGGAAACCATGTATGCTTCCAATGGAGTAGGTCTTGCGGCGCCACAGATCAACCGTTCCGTCCGGCTTTTTGTGATTGACAGCTCTCAGATTTTCACTAACCAGGATGAAGAGGATGCGGGTCGTTATCCCGACGAACCGGGTATGAAAGGCGTTTTCATCAACGCGCATATTTCCGGATTGAACGGAGAAAAATGGTCCTATAATGAAGGATGTTTAAGTATCCCAAAAATCCGTGAAGATATCTACCGCAATTCAGAAGTTACGCTGACCTACCAGGATGAGTTGTTTGCCGAACATACACACACTTTTATTGGTTTAACCGCCCGGATTATTCTGCACGAATATGATCACCTCGAAGGCAAACTTTTTATCGATCATATTTCCCTGTTGAAAAAGAAACTCATCAAAAAGAAACTGGACGATATCTCCAAAGGAAAAGTGAAAGTGGATTATAAAATGGCTTTCCAGAAATAATTTTCTTGCAGATCAGATCTTCCACATTTTTTAGCGGTTCTGAAGAAGGCAATTCTGACTTCCGGTATCAAATCCTTCGGAGTGCTTGCCGATGGGTTTTATTTCTCACCCTTTCTTTCATTGCAGAAAGATCTTTTTCCCAGCAAAAAGATAGTACGGTTCTGATTGATGGACGTACGGTTACACTTACTGAAGTTTTTATCCGCAGCAATACAAATGCAGCCGGCTTTATCGATCGCGTTCGCAAAGACACTACATTTTACAAGGCATTCAAAAACCTGCGTGTGAACGGATATTCAGCGTTAAACAATGTGCAGATGCTGGATAAAAGAGATCAGCCTGCCGCAACCTATTTCAGCCGTACTAAGCAGGAAGTATTCAATGGTTGCAGACTCACCAGATTACTCGAAGAAAAATCGACAGGCGATTATTTCGACAGGAAAAAAATTGCAACTATTATACCGCCGAAATGTATGATGGTTTGTTTTTTGCTTTTGATACTATCTGCGGGGAGAAGAATATCGTTACAGGAACATTCCACAGCATCAGTGGAAAATCAGGTATTGAAAAGCATAAGGAGCAGTTGAAAATGCTTTTCTTCAACCCGGGTGAGGATATACCCGGGATTCCGCTGATGGGCGATAAGGTAAAAATTTTTGACGCTGATCACGCGAAACTTTACGACTTCACTGTTGATATAGCAGATCGCGGCGGATCACAGTGTTATGTTTTTTCTATAAAAGCAAGGGAAGAATTATCCGGCCTGAAAAAAGATAAACTGGTAATTGATGAAATGATCACCTGGTTCGACTATACAAGTTTTGAAGTGCTTGCACGAACCTACCATATGAGCTATAAAGCCGGGGTTTATAATTTTGATGTGAATATGGAAGTGGAAATGGGTCGAGCCGGTAGTTTATTATTTCCAAAACTGATCCGCTATAATGGTAACTGGAAAGTACTGTTCAAAAAAAAGGAACGCGGAGTTTTTACTGCTACTATTTCTGACGTAAGTACTAACGTTCAACGTTAAACGTTAAACGTTTAACGGCTGTTTACTCCTGCCTGCTTCCTGCTGCCTCCTGCCTCGTAGTATAATTTCTCCACTTCATAATCACTTCCTCCATATCCGCCGGCAGATCACTTTCAAAAAGCATGGGTTTTCTGCTTCGCGGATGAATAAAGCCCAATGTTTTTGCATGCAATGCCTGGCGCGGACAAATAGAAAAACAATTCTCTACAAACTGTTTGTATTTTGTATAGATCGTACCTTTTACAATTTTATCACCGCCGTAGGTTTCATCATTAAAAAGCGGATGGCCGATATGCTGCATGTGTACGCGAATCTGGTGTGTGCGCCCGGTTTCAAGCCGGCATTCAACGAGGCTTACATACCTGAACCTTTCAAGTACTTTGAAATGGGTGACGGCTTCCTTACCATATTCACCATCCGGAAAAACATCCATTATTTTTCTGAATCGCTGATGGCGACCCACATGACCACGGATAGTACCTTCATCTTCCTCGAAATCGCCCCAAACAAGTGCATGGTATCTTCGGATCACCGTATGTTCGAAAAACTGATTTGCAAGATCCATTGATGCTTTATCCGTTTTCGCGAGCAATAATAATCCGCTCGTGTTTTTGTCGATGCGATGAACCATCCCGAAGCGTGGCAATTCATTTTCGGAGAGTTCGGGCCTTTGTTGTTTTAAATGCCAGGCTACACCATTTAAAAGTGTTCCCTGGTAATTGCCGCTTCCGGGATGAACAACCAATCCGGCTGGTTTATTGATGACCATGATATCATCATCTTCAAAAACAATCGGCAGGTCCATTTTTTCAGGAACAACATCAAATTCTTCGGGCGTATTTTCGGAATAATAGATGATCTGATCGGCCGGCTTTATTTTATAATTGGCCTTGATACTATTTCCATTTACCTGGATCATTCCCCGGCTGATGGCCTGCTGAATTTTGTTACGGCTACCGCC
>JAATGW010000246.1 GCA_015654495.1 Chitinophagales bacterium | reverse complement strand
CAGGCTGTCTTCAAACATGGCATTGGCACGTCTATAGGATTTTTCTGCGAATTCAAACTGATCCTTAGTTGCAATATATTTTGCCTCCAATTCTCTAAGCTCATTGGGAGTATAGCCATTGTCGGCAAGTAATCTTTGCGCTGATGTAGCTTTGACGGCTCCTTTTGCCTGCGCAATTTTTGCTGATACCTCCGGTACATCCAGCATAGCTAAAGTATCGCCCGGCTTCGCGAGATAGCCTTCTTCAATATATACTTCCAGTATCCGCCCTGTTACTTTGGGAGCCAATGCAATTGTTTCTCTTTTTATTTTGCCGGGGAATATGTCCTTAATGTTTTTTTTGCAACCTATACTCATTAGGATTGCGAATGCAGAAAAGATGGTAAGAAAGAATTTTATTTTCATATATCTGATGTTATTGGAGTGATTGAATGTTTAGGTTACCTGTTGCTTTCAGCAATTCTATTGCAGCTCTGCGCTGATCGTAAATGGCCTGCAGCAATCTCAGATCAGCCTGCTGCATATCTTCTTCAGCATCGATTAACTCTGAAGTTCGTATTAGCCCTGTGCGGTATTCTTTGATTGCCTGGTCAAGTGCATTTCTGGAAATTTTAACCTGCTTGCCTCGGAGTGTTACCTGTGTTATGGAAACTTCATAGTCTGTTCTGTTTTTGCTGAGATTTAGTTCAAGATTTTGAATTAAATCGGCTTTATTATTTTCAGCTTTCTGCAGATCAAGTTTGGCCCTCGCAATATCCCTTCTGCCATCATTGCCATCAAAAATGTCCCAGCTCAATCCTATTCCGATATTTACAGCGGGAACAATCTGCAGGGTTCGAAGGTCAACAGAAAGTTTTCCGGAATTTGGCAGAACAGGTTTACTGCTTTTCAGATGTCCAAAGTAGGAACCGAAGTAACCGAGAGATCCCTGGGCCTGTACTTTAGGAATCCGCCAGGTTTTCTCAGCTTTTATTTTAAACTCCTGAGCAATAATGATTGCGCCTGATGCCTTCAGGTCCGGCCTGTTGACGATCGACAAATCTGCCAGATTATTCTGTATCAGCTCAAGGTTATTATTAATCAGTATTAGTCTTTCAACAGGAATATGTGTTAGCAGGAACAGCCTTTCCAGTACTATGACAAGCTTTCCATCGTAATCTGTTATCTGGGAAGCAAGCTGTGCCTGCGCCACTTCAATTTTCTCTCGTTCGTATTTTGTAATCAGGCCATAAGTGAATGACTTATCAGCTATTCTTAAATGTTCTGCCAGCCTTCTCTTGCTTTCTTCCAGAACAACCCTCGCCTGCCGGAGCAGTGCCAGCTGATCATAGGTGCCGATTACATTACTGATGATATCCTGCTTTTGTTTTTCAGTAAGTAGACTCTGTGCTTTTATCTTTTCTTCCACCGATTTTTTCAACCATGGAATTCTGCCTCCGGAATAAAGAAGCAAACTCGCATCTGCTCCAGCCTTTAGCTGGTCTGAAGTCAGAGTGAACCTGTTGGTTGCTCTTGCAATTTTAATATTGAGGTTTGGTATTTCAATTTCATTTGTCCTTAATGAAAGTGTTGTAAGAGCAAATGATTCAGACGCACCTATTTTTAAACGTGGTAAGAAAGCATCTTTCAATTGTTGTTTATCCAGCTCCGATTGGTTGATATCCAATTTCTGATTCATCAATGTATAATCGTTCTGGATTGCGCTTTCAATTAATTCCGTTAAAGTTGGAGCGCTTGACTGGGCCTGGCATAAGATCGATATTGCCATCATCCATAGTACTGCGATATATCGTGCTGCTCTTTGCATTTATCTTTTTTTTAATTCTGACAGAAATAATTGTACAGAGGGATTGTTATCATTCTCCCTCTTGTTTTACGCCATTCAGGGAACAGTTGCTTAAAACATTTTTGTTGCAGAATTTGAATGAGATGTTCAGATATCAACCGGATCATTACTTGCTATTTGACTGTAAACTTATCCGCGCAGAACACAGTATTAATGAACCTGTAGGTGAACAGGCAAAATATGTAGCTGGAAAAATGAAAATCAAAAGCTATCCGGCACCATGATTAAAATGACAATTAAAATCTTCATCTACAATTAGCAGCTATACGTAATTGTTACGTGCGCTACAAAATTCACCAATCCTACGTTCCCAGTGTTAAAACCCTGCGCTATAGATTGCACCGTTCCTAACTAGCTGAAAAAAACACCAATTGTATTTGCATTTCACTTCGAACTTCGTTCCCGGGATTGAAATCCCGGGCTATAAAATCATCGTTCCTGCGGAACTACAAACCATAATTGTATTTGCATTTACCCAGTCCTGATACCTGCATTCTGGCTGTTCACGTTAAACGTAGAACGTTAACCTAAAGCGGCTGTTTACCTTGTGCCGGAACAAAAGAATCTGACAAATAAAAAAAACAGGTGATATGGCGCGCTAGACGCTTCGAAGTGTAAACACGCTGTATAAAAATTTGAGGTTTGAAACGGATAAAAACTGGCCGGCTAAATACGGCCTGCTGTTTTAGTGTCTGCTACGCAAAGATCAGCTCCATAGGAGCTTCCGGTTTGTAGTATAAGGTAGCAAGTTAGTGGCCATAGTAAACGCTCCGGCAGGAGCGTCCTGTGCAGGTCAGTTGTTTCCAGAAAAAAATACAGTGACCCGCAATATTTACATCTCTTAAAATTGGAAACAAATTTCATTTACAGGACGCTCCTGAGCTTTCTTTTCCAGGTGAACTTTAAATATAAATT
>JAATGW010000279.1 GCA_015654495.1 Chitinophagales bacterium | reverse complement strand
TGTAGCCAGTCCAAAGCCTTTTTCCAGGATAGCTTCAACTGGCCATTCGCTGCTGTCGCTGCCGCGCGAAGCTTCAGTAGCAAAGCGATTAACATATGCAGGTTCCTTACCGTAACGAACCCAATGTTTGGTTAATGCAATGCCAGTATCCGTATGTATAGCCTGATTGCCGTTAAAATTCAATCCAAGAAAAACCGGAACAGGTGATTTAATATGGTTTGGCAAATAGATCAGAAGATCTATGCTCTTCTTTTTGTCTGCACTGAAATAAAGGCTCACCTGTTTTCGTGTAGCCTTTCCATTTAGTGCATTGCTGTTTACCGAAACCTTACCGGATTCTATCCTGATTTCCTGGCGGGGTATTTTTCCATAAACATTGTTTTCGAAAAGTGTCAGCAGTTCAGGTCGCCGGACCTGCTCCCATTCTTTGCTGTTTTTAACGGGTTTGCCATTCTGTGTAATCAGCGGGTCAGGTAATTTCAGGGTTGATGAAGCATCGTCTTTTTGAGCCATTACTAAAAAGGGTAAAATAGTCAACATAGCTATCATCCTGGCCATCAGCATTATCGAATAACAATTCTTCGCATTATTGCCATAAGTGATGTTCATCCTCCAAATTAAGTAAAAAAACCTTCCCGGTTTTCTGCGTAGCAACTCTGTGTACTCCCCCTTCCCCCTCTTTCTCCTGCTCTCTCTTTCTCGTTTCTCCATAGATTTTGTCTATTGAAATATAAAATATATCGATTGTAGTTATTTGGCTAATGTCATAAGTTTGCCATCTTATCTTATTTCATATCTCACAAGTGCAAATAAATTCCAGCTACAAATTTTAAAAAATGGAAAAAGATTCTAAAGACATCAGTAAATGCCCCTTTCACAATGGCAGCATGAAACACAATATTGGCGGCGGCGGTACAAGGAACCACGACTGGTGGCCAAATCATCTGAAGGTGAATATCCTGCGTCAGCACTCATCTCTGTCAAACCCAATGGACGAAAATTTCAACTACGCAGAGGCTTTTAAAAGTCTGGACCTCGAAGCCGTTAAACAGGATCTCCATGCACTCATGACGGATTCCCAGGACTGGTGGCCGGCGGATTTTGGTCATTATGGACCTTTGTTCATCCGCATGGCCTGGCATAGTGCCGGAACATACCGCGTAGGTGATGGGCGTGGAGGCGCAGGGGCGGGACAACAACGTTTTGCTCCGCTCAACAGCTGGCCTGATAACGTGAGTCTTGATAAAGCCCGCAGATTGCTCTGGCCGATCAAACAGAAATATGGTAATAAAATTTCCTGGGCCGATCTCATGATCCTTACAGGGAATATTGCACTTGAATCGATGGGATTTAAAACATTTGGTTTTGCCGGTGGACGACCTGATGTATGGGAACCGGATGAAGATGTGTATTGGGGTGCAGAAACCACCTGGCTGGGTGGAGATATCCGTTATGCAGACGGCTCTCCCGGCGTTACAGAGGGTCATGGCGTACTGGTGTCTGACGATGATGCAGACGGAGATATTCACTCCCGCAATCTGGAGAAACCACTGGCTGCGGTGCAGATGGGTTTGATCTATGTGAATCCTGAAGGACCCGATGGCAATCCTGATCCCGTTAAAGCTGCAAAAGACATTCGGGATACATTTGGCCGCATGGCGATGAACGACGAAGAAACCGTAGCGCTTATCGCCGGCGGACATAGTTTTGGTAAAACGCATGGTGCTGCTCCTGCAACCCATGTAGGGAAAGAGCCTGAAGCTGCCGATGTTGAACTGCAGGGTTTGGGCTGGAGCAATAGTTTTGGCTCGGGTAAAGGTGCCGACACAATTACAAGCGGACTTGAAGTAATATGGACAAAAACGCCGACACAATGGAGTAATAATTTTTTCGAAAATCTCTTTGCTTTTGATTGGGAACTTACCAAAAGCCCGGCAGGTGCGCAGCAGTGGGTAGCAAAAGATGCGGGAGATATTATTCCGGATGCATTTGACGGTTCAAAGAAACACAGGCCGACCATGCTTACGACAGACCTTGCATTAAAATTTGACCCGGCATATGAAAAAATTGCCAGGCACTTTCTGGAAAATCCCGATGCATTTGCAGATGCTTTTGCGCGTGCATGGTTCAAATTAACACATCGCGATATGGGTCCACGTGCTCGTTACCTGGGTCCTGATGTACCAGAAGAAGTACTTATCTGGCAGGATCCTATTCCTGCAGTCGATCATGAGCTGATTAATGAAACAGATATTGCAGAGCTGAAGGCAAAAATCGGGGAATCACGGTTAAGCTCATCCGAACTGGTATCAACCGCCTGGGCTTCGGCTTCCACCTTCCGTGGCTCTGATAAACGCGGAGGTGCCAATGGCGCCCGGGTTCGTCTTGCTCCGCAGAAAGACTGGCGGGTGAACAATCCGGTTCAGCTCCGGAAAGTGTTGGATACGCTCGAAAGCATTCAGAAAGAATTTAATGCTGCACAGGCAAACGGTAAAAAGGTTTCGATCGCCGATCTCATCGTGCTGGCCGGATCTGCTGCTGTTGAAAAAGCGGCGAAAGATGCAGGATATAATATCACGGTTCCATTTACAGCCGGTCGTATGGATGCTTCGCAGGAACATACAGATGTAGAATCTGTTGCCTTCCTCGAGCCTGCTGCCGATGGTTTCCGTAATTACCGCAAAACAAGATTTACTGTTTCTACCGAAGAGCTATTAATCGATAAAGCGCAATTGCTAACGCTCACAGCACCCGAACTAACGGTGCTGGTTGGTGGTATGCGGGTGCTGGATACGAATTTCGATGGTTCAAAACATGGCGTTTTCACTCAAAGTCCGGGTAAGCTCACCAACGATTTTTTTGTAAATCTGCTTGATATGAATACTTCCTGGAAAGCCGCTTCTGAAGACAGAGAACTTTATATTGGCAGTGACCGTGCCACCGGACAACCAAAATGGACGGCAACACGTGCAGACCTGGTCTTCGGTTCCAATTCTGAACTCAGGGCAATTGCTGAAGTGTATGGAAGTGCCGATGGCCAGGAAAAATTTGTTAAGGACTTTGTTTCTGCATGGGCGAAAGTGATGAATGCAGACAGATTTGATTTGAAGTGAGAATGAGTTTGAATACTGATAAAAAAAGCATCCGGGAAGCTGTATGCTTTTTTTAATAAAAGTAGGTGTAT
>JAATGW010000676.1 GCA_015654495.1 Chitinophagales bacterium | reverse complement strand
TTACGCCTTTACCCCTGCAGTAGATTAAAAAATAAACGTTATTTTCGCGGTCCATTTTAATACCACTTTATGAAACGGTTCATTTTATTTCTTACAGTTGTAAGTGCAATTTTTTTAATCCACTCCTGTTCAAAAGAGCTCAGTTTAGAAGGAATCGGTTCAACTGCACAATCCGCAGGTTCTCTTCAAAAGGAAACAGCAGGTGATTGTCTTCCAAAAACAGTAAAAGGAACTTATGAGGTTGGAACTATTCTTGTTCCAGCTTCCAATTATATAGAGATCCAGGTAAATGTTACTGCAACCGGCAGTTATCAGATAAGTACTGAAATAGCGGCAGGAATTTCATTCAGCAGTACTGGTAATTTTAATTCAACAGGAATTAAGACAGTTCAACTTAAAGGAACAGGAACACCATCAACTGCGGGCACCCGTCAATTCACAGTAACTTATAACGGAACATCATGCAAGGTTAATGTTGATATTCTTCCAACCGGTGGAGCATTACCTGCAACATTTGACCTGAAGGGTACAACAGGTGCATGCGATGCATTTGCATTATCAGGTGCCTATGCAACCGGTATAGTACTAAATTCAGCTGCAAATAATGTGAAGCTGAAGGTTAATGTAAAAACAATCGGGACATATAATATCAGCACAATTGCTGTAAACGGAATTATCTTTTCCGGTTCGGGAGCTTTGCCAGTCACCGGTGATGCAACCATAACACTAACGGCTTCGGGTACCCCAGGTGCGGCGGGTGCTGTCAGCATACCGGTTACCGCTGGTTCAAGCACCTGCAGTTTTCCATTGACAGTTACAGGTGCAGCTCAGTTTGCAATAGTCTGCGGAGGAGCTGTAACAGCAGGCGATCTGACACAGGGAGCTGCGCTCGGCGCTTCAAATACAATTAAGATTCCTGTAAATATCACAGCAACCGGACCATATACAATCACTGGTTCCGTCAATGGCATGAGTTATTCTGCTACAGGAAATTTCAGCAGCATGGGTTCACAAACCATCACATTAACAGGGTCAGGAACGCCAACGGGCAGCGGTAGTTTCATGGTCCCTCTCACAGGTGGCGGCAGTAATTGCAGCGTTGGGTTAACAGTTAATGGAGGAACTCCTGTTTCAGACATGGTATGGCAGTTAAAGGACGGAAGCATCACAATCGGCGGGCCAACAACTTCAGCCGGACTGGGCACTATCGCCGGTATTGAAATTCTTTCGATTTCAGGCGAAACCGCCAGCGGTGATTCAGTTTTAAAAATATCTGTAAGCAAAACAGGAACACTTACCACGGGTACCTATTCAAGTAAATCTTTTCCGAATACTACTATGTTCAATATTCTTGACAGCAATAATCCGGGATTCGTTTATATAGCGACAGTAGGCCAGGGAGACCTGAATATTAATATCACCAAGCTGGACAGAACGAATAAAATTGTGCAGGGTACATTTTCGGGCAAGGCCATGAAATCAGGAGCAAGCGTTTCTGTTAGCGGAAGTTTTAAAGCTGAATTAAATTAAATCATTCTGGTAATACCAATTTAGAATCCGGCAGCTATCGCTGCCGGATTTTTTTTGATGACAAAAAATCACAAAAAATATAAAACATATTTTCTGTCCTTTGTCATCATCAGGCTCCCCCAGCTGACGTGGGGGCTATTGAAACAGCCATATCCTGCAACACCGTGTTCACATGGGTTAAAACCCTGCCCTATATATTTCACCGTTCCTACGGAACTGAAAAACATGTTTGTATTGGCTGTTCAATTCGTACCCAGGGCCTTGCCCTGGGCTATTGTCTTACGTCCTTTCAGGACTAAGAAAACCGCAATTGTATTGGCTGTTTCTACCTCTTTCCCAGGGCTCACGCCCTGCGCAACAATATTCACCGTTCCTACGGAACTGAAAAACATGTTTGTATTGGCTGTTCACTTCGGACCCAGGGCGTTGCCCTGGGCTATTGTCTTACGTCCTTTCAGGACTGAGAAAACCACAATTGTATTGGCTGTTAACTTCGTACTTCGTACCTCGCACTTCCTACTTCAAAATGATTGTTACTTCGGCCATGCCGCTGGATTTCGGTCCGCCGTTTGAGTGACCTGGAATTCCGCCCTGGGCCGACCCCCAGGAATACACAAGCGTAAACTGTCCATTCGCATAGCCTTTACCGGCATAAGATGCTGGTGCATATCCCGGAAGTTTGTCGGATGTCCAGCTGATGACTGAAGGTGCACCAATCGTTACAGGCGACACATCGTAAAATTTCACGGAATAACTTTTGGCATCCTTGTCTTCTTTGAAAGTCACCACATTCCCCTTCCAGCAACGATAGGATGTTCCATTATTACCATAGGGCTGTGAAGTATCCCCATGTAAAAAACTGAATGGTATATGAAGGATCTTTTTCTTATCATCGTTATTAATCGCTACTTCACCAACAACTTCTTCATACAAAACATATTCTGAAACGGCCGCACCCTTTGGTTTCATGTAGATCTTTGCGGAGATTTTTTCTTTGGCTTCTTTTGTTTTATCGTCCCTGCATTCATAGGAAGCTGTATTATCGTTCAGGATTGTGAGAGAAGTGACATTGGATATTCCCGGGCCCAACAGTTTTCCATAACTGCCAGCTACACTCCAAACAATCTTCCAGTCGATATTCGGATCTGAACCAATTTCATTCTGCTTATCTACTTTATTCAGGCGCAACAGAACTTCGTTACGGCTTCCCTCAAATTTTTTACCCGTAAGCGTAACTCCTTTTGGCTGCATTTCAAATCGGTTCTTCTTTACATTGATGATAGCAGTATCATGACCAATCTCTGTGCTGCCGAATTTCACAGTGACATAGATATATTCGAGGTTATCGCCATCTTTCAGCTGCGCAGCAGTAGCTGTACTGTAATAAAATACCTGTGGATCCGCACTGTTGAATGACACAAGATTAGTATGTCCCTTTGTGTCAGAAATTTTACCATACTT
>JAATGW010000473.1 GCA_015654495.1 Chitinophagales bacterium | reverse complement strand
CTTACGGTAATCGTAAGGTTGGCCGCTCCGCCATCATCGGTAAATGGATTGGCTAAGCTGATATCTTTCGATGCTGTGCCACCTGGTATTGTCTGGTCCGAAACCGGTGTACTAACTACAGGTGCAGTGTTTGGAGCAGGAACAGTAACAATAATTTCGTCTTCAGTATACAGTCCTCCGGCATCAGTTGCTCTCACCGTAACATGAGAATTACCAGGTGTTGACGACTGAATGGTAAGTGTAAGCTGTGTGCCTGAAATAACAGCTCCCGTTACAATCGATGGATTGGAATTGCCGCTGACACTCAGCGTTAAATTCGCTGCACCACCGTCATCAGTAAATGTATTTGCAAGGCTTATTACTGCCGATGTTGTTCCTGAATTAATTGTTTGATCTGGTACCGGATTTGAAAGAACCGGAACGTGGTTGGTTGCCCCACCTGTTCTCAGAACTTCGATACCTGATACTTTTGCGTTATCCTGTACATTAACGAAGCTGATATTAAGAAATCCATCGGTGACATTTATGTTCGGGAATTGTTCAATAACCGCAGTAAAGCCGGCTCCCGCTGCTGTAACGATATCGTAATTATTCCTGCTGCCCTGGCCGTTTTCAATGTTGATATTGAAAACCCTTGAACCCGGGGTTGTATAAAATATTTCAGCGAAATACAATCGCACGGTATAGTTGCCGCTTTCCACAGGAATAGAATAAGTCACGTTTCCGAACCTTTCGGTCTGGTATACCTGATCATCTTCCGTACCCGCTATCGCAACAGTTTCGCCATATGTGGATCCGCCTGAATAATACTGATCAGCAGCCCATGACTCACCTGCAAACGTATACGCAGTTCCGCCGCTGTTTATCCTGATACTTGCCGGCGCCTGTGACTCCGGACCAATATTCATAAAATCGTATTGCGCTGCAAATGGTTCTGCTGATCCGGAATGGGCGATCAGGCCCACTGCAATTGCCTGGGCTCCCGTAAGTTTTGCCAGCAGCGGTCCGGAAACCGAAATGGGAGAGCCCAGTACTGTCTGCACCGGATTCAGATTTGTACTGTACTTTATTGTAACGGTGCCAGTTGCCGGATTCACTTCTAAAAAGAAGTAAATATTACTTGCCGATAAAATTCCGGCTATTGGATAAAATTCATTCAAAGCAATGACATCGTTTGCTTCTTTCATAATTCGCAGTCCCGGAGTTCCACCGCCGTCCACACCACTGATTCCAACCGTCAGATAATCTGCCTGAGTACCGGTACCGATATAAATACCCTGATAGAAATTACTGTTTAAAACAGATGATGGCAAACTATTAAAAAATGGTCCGATAAGGCTCGACTGTACAATGAATTTTGCAGTAGCTGACGGTATCTTATAACCGAATTGAAACCCGTTCATCTGGTTATTGTTAACCGCGTTACCCTGGTCTGCAGGGAAGCTTGCCAGCCCTACTGCACCGCCCATAATTAAACCGGGATCTGCCGGATGATAAAACAGGTCGGGATCAGTAGTGCCATTGGACATGAGCCCGGTAAAGCCGAGTCCGAATAAACCGGTGCCGGGATTACCATTTAAAAAGGGATAATTGATAGTGTTGCCGCTGTTGTTTCCGTTATTTGTATCGCGATGGAAAACATCTGTGAGATCCGGAATTCCATCATTATCATCATCAGTATCGTTCTTGTCAGAAATATGATCAGCATCAAAATCGGCTGGATAACTTAGTACATTACAGGGATTGGTACCATTGTCTGTTTCATCAGCATTGCTGTATCCGTCGTGATCATCATCAAGCGTATAACTTGTGTTTTCACCTGTACATACTACGGTGGTCTCATCCGGAGTAAAAACAAAAATCTGGTTGCTTGTATAATCACAAACCCAAATAGTACCGTCAAATAATTCTCCTGTACCCTGTGTTGTTATGTCAAGTGGTGTGGGGCTGAAACCGGTAGCAAAAACTTCTTTGCTTACAACAGCGGTTCCCGCAGCGTTCAATTTCAATCGCCATAAGGTCCCGATAAAATCAACCGTAAAAAGATCTCCAACCAATTCACCATTAAAGTGTGTGGTTGAACTGTATTCGACAAGTCCGTTTGTAGAAGCCGCCCAGGTAGTAAGTGCATTGTCTCCATTTCCCGGCATGAGAAAATTTGCTTCAGCGGGATCCGCCATTGCCAAAGGAACAGGCGGCCAGTCGCTTGTTGGGTTCAAACTGAAATTGGCAATTCCGGTAGCATCGTCTTTCCATGAAAGACCTGCACCCGCCGGATTGGCTCTTATCGGATTCGGGTGACCTCCATAAATAGGTGACATACCCGGTTTCGAAACCAGATGAAGATTATCCAGGTTATTCACCATCGGAATACCCATATAAGAAGTCACCGAACCGGGTTCACCGGTTAAATATTCATTTGTTATATCAGGTGTGTTTACGTTTTTCGGATATCCGCCCCAGCCACCATTAGCGCCATTATCTATGGTGTACAAACGCCCTTCCCTGCCGGCTGTTTTGGTAAGTACCAGGTCATATGGATTTCGGAATCCCGCCGCGTGGATCTGTACCGGACCGCCCGGTACCAGTTTCGCCATATTTAATCCATCATGACCGCCAAAAGGATCACCCTGGTCAACAATCTGCGGTGAACCCACAAGCGAAGGATTATAATCCGGGTTTGAAATATCTGTTCTTGTAGGATCATTCAAAGTGGGCAGGTCATATACGTATTTGTTATTGCCTGTTCCGCGAACTGGAAGACTGTTGATAACATTTAAATCGATTTTCAATATTGCTGCCGATAAAGCATATTCATTCAGAAAAGCAAAATTGGTGGATGGAGAACCTGCATTCGTATGTCCACCAACTGCGAGATAAAGCGTATTGGTTGCGGGATCGAGCTGCAAGCCATTAGTAGCATGATTTTCTTCTGAACGTGGAAGCCCACGTACCAGATCAACTTTTTCCCAGGCTGATCCGTTCCATGTAAGTTTCGAAATAGCACCGGAATTGGTATCCAGGTTAACATCACCGGCTTCACCGCCACCTCCGATCCGCGAATCACTCGATGAAACATAGATCACAGGATTCGCTGCTGTTCCTGTAACCAGGAGACCTGTAATCTGCCGTGCCGTATAATAAGTATAAGTGGTCAGATCATCGTTGTGATTTACCATACGCATCACATTCTCAATGATCTCTGTAGCCGTTACATTGTAACTGTTCTGACCCGTTTTGTTAATTGTGAATACCCGAACCTGACCTACGGTATTTCCAACATATAGCCTTCCGTCGGGACCAAACTGCATGGTAGAGGAATTGGCCAGAGATGCGTTGTTCAGAGTAGTCATATTGAAACTCACCTGAGCAAGTGCTCCTGATGCGAAGAATACTGCGGCCATCAACACAGTTATGCCGCGGAAAAATAATTTTCTTCTGGTAAGAGTTGAAGTAAACATGGGTTCAGACGATTGCTTTTTAGGTTCAAAGGGTTTAACTGCTGGATACCAGACTGGTTATTCGGATTCTTGATCTGTTCTGTGAATTGGGAGTTTAACGGCGGAGCCGCGAACTGGTTTTACAGTAGTATGTTGTAATAGAATGCCAGTTTTTTAATAGAAATCGGGTTTCGAGATGAGTAAAAATAATCAAGGATTTTTGTATTAGCAACCTTATCATTTCGATTCCTGTAGCTTCGCGTACAAAGTTTTGAGATTCATCATATTACGAAGAAAAAAAATATTTGCTTCTTACCAAATCGTATTTTTTTAATTATGGCATTTCCTGGGGATTTTCTACCACAGTTTTAAGAAAAATAGCAATAACCAAAGTATGGTGACCGGATTAGAGGAAAAGAGGGAACTAAAAATACAGTTGACCGGCCTGACCTTATGTACAGGTTTTATTTTGCAGGCGATATCAGCGTAAGAAGTTTCCGGTCCAGCTTATACCCATACCAGTCTTCATACACCACATCCTTCCGGCCAGAATTGATAATACCGAAATCACCAATAAAATTCCAGAGCGCATAACCGATTTTATTTGTGGTGAGGATATCGGTTAAATCTGTGAACCAGGCCAGGAACACATCATGTGGTGTCATCTTCCAGCAACCACATTCCCCGCAATGAACACCTACTCCAGTTTTCGATAAAGCAATCCAGGGTTCATAATATTTTTCCAGCATTGTCCGGCTCAGGTACTGGTCGCCAACCTGACCCGGCCATTTGGGTTCAGGCGCTTTATCAGGTTCTTTAGTTGTCCAGGGAGCTTTGTAATGGGAGATTTTGCCCGGTATATACCCGCGGCAACTCTGCGCGATATTAAGGTCTGTTATTTCGGGGATAACCTGGTTGCCAACACTATTGCCGTCTGCTATAACGAGGTGTGCCGGATTGTATTTGCGGATTGCTTCTGCCGCTTTTTTCGCAACCTTACGATAAAGCTCACCAGGAACGGGGCCTGATTTACTGAACTGGTCGTTCATATCTTCCCGCATAGCCGGTTCGTTCAGCAAATCGAAACTTATTTTTTCTTTTGTAAGATGCCTGAATTGTTTTGCAAAAATTTCCCAGTGAAAGTAGAAAGCTTCCTGTGCTGCATCATCTTTCCAGAGATTGAAAGGTTCATGAAAACCTGCATTGATACAATATCCCGGCGCACGGTGAAGATTGAGACTTACATGTAATCCGTGTTCCTGAGCGAGTTCAGTCAGTTTAAAGATTTCTTCCAGTTTTGACTTGTTGATTTTATATACATCCTCAGGCTGAATATCTTTTGAACGATCTATATCAAGATACCAGGGATATGCCATCGGAATGCGTACAAAATCAAATCCCCAGTCGCGCATCCATTTAAAATGTTCGGCAGTTGTTAGTGCGCGATTCGGCCCCGGTGCCGGAATAAAAAAATCAAGCAGGTTAAAGCCACGCCAGGGTGGCAGTGGATTAGTATCGGGCAATAAAATGGAGGAAACTGACCGGTATCCGAGAGAAGCCGAAGCTGCAATTGCTGCTGAATTCAGGATAAAAGTTCTTCTTTCCAATCAACACTGATTTTAAACCAGTTCCTGCTCTCTTACTTTACGGACAGGTTCTTTTTCTTTTATTTTTTCAATCGCTTTTAATGCGCGTTTATGAGCGATTTTTTTCTTGTACTCAAACCATTTTGTTTCATTGATCTTACGGGCAATATTATCAGTGATACGAAGTACCGATAAGCCCCAGATACCTCTTGAAAGCCGCGGAATTTTATTGGCGATTGTTCTGATAGCAAGTCCGAAGCCACCTGTCAGGTATTCGATATGATGCCAGTAACCGCTGGGCATAAACAAAGTATCACCATGTTCGAGCACTGTGCTCATTCCTTTTGCATAGTTCAGGCCCGGGAATTCTTTGTAATCCGGATGATCTATATCAACTATAGAATGAACATTAAAAGGCAAACGATAAAGTAAATCAGATTGGTCCGGAGGGAACAACACAACTCTTTTCTGACCATGAAACTGCGTAAGAAATACATTACTCATGTCGATATCCTGGTGCATGCGAACAACTGATTTTGCAGGACCAAAGAACATGAATGGCATTTTAATATATCCCTTTGCGATATCCGGATATCCGAAATCCTTAAGAAGTTCAGGCTTATGTTTAAATACAGGAAATAGAAATAATCGAAGATCTGTAGGTTCTCTTTCGATAAGGTCCAGGTATTCATCAAACCGCATCACAGCATTCGGCACCTGCAAAGTTTTTGCAATATCTTCTTTGCGGTTTCCAAAAAGGCCAACTTCAATCTTACCCATCGACTCACGGAAATAGTCCATGGTCCATTTATTATAAGCTGGGAACTGTTTCCACAATCCTCTGAGTACCACAGGCTTCTGCGGATTATAATAATCGCGGTAAAACTCTTCACGGGTTATGGTGGATCCGTCAACGATCGGGATCGGGGTCTTCACATCAATTGCCATAGATCAGATTTGGGCCTCAAAATTACAACATCTAAACGTTAAACCTTGAGCGGTGAACGTTAAACGTGACTTTAGATTTCATTCTTTTTCATTTGCTGCATAGCATAATCTGCTGCCCGCGCGGTAAAAGCCATATAGGTTAGCGAAGGGTTCTGTGTTGAAGTGGAAGTCATAGAAGCGCCATCTGTTATAAAAACATTTTTGCATGCATGGAGCTGGTTCCATTTATTCAGAACAGAAGTTTTAGGATCGTTCCCCATTCTTGCACCGCCCATTTCATGAATGTCCAGACCGGGAGCCTGTTTACTGTCGCTTGTTTTAATATCAGTAAACCCGGCTTTTGCAAACATCTCTGAAAGCTGTTCGAGATAATCTTTTACCATTTTTTCATCATTATCATCATAAGCAATATTGATTTTCAGCAATGGCATTCCCCAGGCATCTTTCTGGTTTGGATCGAGACTTACTGTATTGGATTCTTTTGGAATTGTTTCACCCATCATATGAGATCCTACCCGCCACGGACCAAGTGTAGGATTGTCAATTTGATTTTTAAGCGATTCGCCGAAGCCTTCATTATTTGTCTGGTTATACCGGCTGCCCGAAAATCCTGCAGCATATCCCCGCAGAAAATCAGTTTCCTGCTTTTTTACATTCCTGAATCGCGGAATATATGCACCGGTATGCGAACGGCCATCGGTTTTTCTGTCCATAAATCCTTCATAAACTGCAGATACCCTTGCCCGGTAGTTATGAAAAGCAACATATTTTCCCAGCAGACCACTGTCATTGCCAAGGCCATTTGGAAAGCGGGAAGATGTTGAATTCAGCAGGATAAGATTGGTATTCAATGCAGCCGCATTTACGAAAATGACCCGCGCATAATATTCAATTGTCTCTTTTGTTTCTGAATCGACAATTCTTACGCCGGTCACCTTTCCTTTCTTATCATCATAAATTACGGACTGTACAACCGAATGTGGCCGCAGGGTAAGGTTTCCTGTTTTTTCTGCCCAGGGAATTGTAGATGAGTTGCTGCTGAAATATCCACCGAACGGGCATCCCCGTTGGCAAAGAACTCTTTTCTGGCACTGTGCACGGCCCTGGTCCAGGTGTATCTGGTTTGGTTTTGTAAGATGAGCACAGCGGCCATAAATGACATGACGACCGTCATAGCTTTTTGAAACCACATCGCTGAAATAATTTTCAACACAATTCAGCTCCAGCGCTGGGAGAAATTCTCCGTCAGGAAGAGTATCGATACCATCTTTGTTTCCGGAAATGCCTGCAAATTTTTCTGTATAGCTATACCATGGCGCAATGTCTTTATATCTGATAGGCCAGTCGACGGCATATCCATCGCGGGCCGGTCCTTCAAAATCATAGTCACTCCAGCGTTGTGTCTGTCTTGCCCATAACAGAGATTTTCCGCCAACCTGGTAACCCCGGATCCAGTCGAACGGTTTGTCCTGAACATAAGGATGTTCCTTATCCTTCACGAAAAAATGCATGGCATCTTCACGAAAAGCATAGCAGCGACTCACAACCGGGTTTTCTTCCTGTATTGCAAACGGTGGCTGACCACGATGTTCAAACTCCCAGGGCATCATATTCGTGGTAGGGTAATCTTTTAAATGGCGGACATCGCGACCCCTTTCGAGCACCAGGGTTTTTAATCCTTTTTCACAAAATTCTTTTGCGGCCCAGCCTCCGCTGATACCCGATCCTATTACTATCACATCAAAATTGCGGTTATTGTCACCCATAAAACTGTAAAAATAAAAATGGAAAATAGTTAAGCGGCTTTCACCGGCAAACAGCCAAAATAGCGGCTGGGCACCAGTTCATATACCTGCACATTTGTAAGAAAAAATTCAGAGGATGTATAAGCCTGGATAGTGTAACGTTTCACTGTTGAAAAGAATCCGGCAGCTTCATTGTCCTTGTCTGTAATTTTTATAATGTCATTCAACAGGGCAGTCCTTTGTTCCGGAGAACTTTTTGCAAATGAGACAGCATTCTTTTGTTCCGTTATTTCCTCAAAGGCTTTTAAGCCTCTAAGAAATTTTTGCTGGTCTTCCTTGCTCCGGCAGTCGTCCATCATTTTCAGCATAAATAAATGTGCTGAGATATCTTTTGCTCCCGGAGATGTTGTTTTTGGAATAATGGTTTCAGCAAGCTCGGCAAGCAGGGCTTCCTGCTCTGCGGTGATACTGAAGTTTTTAAGTATTATATCCGCTTTTGCTTTT
>JAATGW010000064.1 GCA_015654495.1 Chitinophagales bacterium | reverse complement strand
GTTCAGGTTCAACGGGTTTAATCTCAGCCGCCTCCATTTACTGGAAGCAAGCACCCCGGGAACATTTTTCGGACGGTTATTACCGGTCCGGTGGCAAAAGTAGTAATATTTGACAATTACTGTAACTTTTGACTTTCCCCGGGCGTATCAGAATAAAGTATTGAACATGAAAAGAATTTCAGGGGTGGTCATTTTTTGTATGCTGGGTTTTTGTAGCCTGGCACAGGAGAATAATGTTATAAATGATCCCAATGTACAGGAAAGGAATACCGGTAATTTCTCCGGTGTATCGGTATCGGGTTCAATCGAACTGCATATCGCACAGGATGCGACTACAAAAGTACTGGTAAGTTCTTCCGATCCCGACTGGGCCAACAGAATTGAGACTTATGTAAAGAATGATATTTTATATATCAGGCTGAAGAAGGGCAATGAAAGCTGGAATTTTAATTCGGGTAACAGGAGGTTAAGGGCCTATGTTTCGTCTCCGGTGATCAGGTCAATTGAGGCTTCGGGTTCAGGTCATACTCAAATTGAAGGAACAATTAAATCAGATGAGCTTGATATCAGTTCAAGTGGTTCGGGTGGTATTGCGGGATCTATCAAATGTGAAAAGCTGAGTTTTGACAAAAGCGGATCAGGTAATACAAGGTTGAAGGGAAGAGCGACAAATGCATCTGTGGATATAAGCGGTTCCGGTAGTTTAATTAGTCCGGAGCTTGTGATTGAAAAATGCCATATCAGCACCAGCGGTTCAGGAAGTGTGGAAGTAACCGTAAATAAGGAGATTTCTGCATCAACCAGTGGTTCCGGCGGCATCCGGCTTCGCGGCGATGCCTTGATTTCAGACATTTCCACCTCAGGAAGCGGCAAGCTCAGAAGAATCTGATTTAATAAAAAAATATCTTAAAAAATACATATGAAAAAGTTTTTTGTACCGGTATTGTTATTGTTTACCGTCCTGTTTGCCCAGGCACAGGATACCAAAGTAATTGTTAGTGATGCAAATGCACAGGTGAGAACTGTTTCAGGATTTGATGAAATTTCTGTGTCCGGAGGTATTGATCTTTATCTTTCTCCCGACGATAAAGAAGTGGTTGTAGTAAGTGCCAATGATCTGAAATGGAGGGATCGGATTGTTACCAGGATCAATGGAAGCAGGCTTGAGATATTTCTCGATGATAAAGGATTTACAAGATGGCCTTCAAATTTAAATCTGAAAGCCTATGTTTCATTTAAAACATTGAAAAAGCTAAAAGCAAGCGGGGCTTCAGATATATATGTTAATGGTGTGATCCGTGCTGGAAATTTCGAAATTTCTTTAAGCGGATCCAGTGATTTTAAAGGAGCGATTGAAGTAAATGAGCTGAATTTGAACCAAAGTGGAAGTTCTGATAGCCAGATCAGCGGGAAAGCTGATCGGGTAAATGTTGACGTTAGTGGTGCAAGCGATGTAAAGGCCTATGATTTTGAAGTAAACTATTGTAAAGCCGAAGCATCCGGCGCTTCTGATATCCAGATTACCGTAATGAAAGAGCTTACCGCACATGCATCCGGTTCAAGTGATATCTACTATAAAGGAAGTGGCATGATTCGTGATTATAAAAGCAGCGGTTCCAGTTCTGTTTCAAGAAAGAATTAAAAATTAAGTAAAGAGCGTTATAGGGTATGCCGGGATTTGATTTGCGTTTCGTGACATGCAAATGTTGCAACGGCAAATCGGGTCCCGGATTTTTTTGTTTGAAAAAAGCGAGACTGCCGGCAATCAATATTCAATTACAAAAAACAATTATTTAATCCAGGGCTCCCGTTTCGCCTGAATGATGAGGGTCGCCGTTGTTATCGATAATTAAAGGTGAAGAAGTGCTGAGCGCCATTTATGGTAGTGGAAATTTCCTTTTCATAATTCCGGTGACTGCCTCAAATGCATAAAAATTCCTTAGGCCACCACCTCCGCAGTATACTACATTGTTGTCAGCAAGCGGACTTGCTGAATTCGCCAATATTTGCTGGCTCCATAAGGTGGCCCCTGCAATAAATCTGATTTTACGTCATATTGAGTCTCATGCGTATCGCCTTTGCAGGATTCGCGAATGTTGCAGTCCACCAATATATGAGTAGTGTAGCTATTCTCATCAATTATTGCGATTAAGCCCAGATCTCCGGTTACCAACCGGATCGTATTTCTCATTAGCAATATTTGGGTTTGTTCATCTAAATGAGGCCATGTAAAAAAAACGTTAAAGATCGGACATTTTGGTACTTTATACTATTCATATCTTATTTGTGAGTTAATGGCTCACATTTAAGATATGAATATTAAGACTCTTTCATTTCAATCCTCGGGCCTGCTGCAAGAGCTTAATAAGGAGAATAGTACATTTTTCACCTTAGATCAGGCGTATCAATTGCTGCCGGACTCCAACAAACCTGCTGTACGAAGGGTATTAAGTGACATGACGGACCGAGGATTACTGCTGCGCCTGAAAAATGGTTTGTATTGCATTATACCTTATGATCAAGATGCATCGACTTACTTTCCCAATCCGCATCTGATCGCAAGACATCTGGCAACAGGTGCCAATTTCTATATAGGTTATTACAGTGCGATGGAAATACATAGCCTGATTACCCAGCCGGCGTTACAGGAGCAAATTGTGGTAGATAAACAGATCAAACCGTCCGCACTAAAAATTAAGGGGCATAAATTCCAGTTTATTTACCATAATAAAGATCATTTCTTTGGAATAAAAAGTGTTTGGATAGATAGCTTTAACAAAGTGCCTTGTTCTGACCTGGAAAAAACTTTTATTGATTGTAAAACAGTAAGATCTTATTCAACTGGCATTAATAAAACCAGTAAAGCTATAGATAATGACTTTGGAGATTTAATAATTGCAGATTTTAATTTTGATAATAGGGAAGATTTTGCAGTTAAAAATGATTCCGGAGGAAATGGAGGTCCAACATATAATTTTTATATTCAGGACAAAAATAAAAACTTTACAATAGATAAATTTTTAACAACACAAATGGAATTTTTTCCATCAAAATTTATCACAAAAAGTAAAAGGCTAGTAACATACGTTCATGCAAATGCCTATCAATTATCCGAAAATATATTTGAATACAATGAAAAATTAAAAAAATGGAAATATAAAGAGTCCAGATTAATATCACCAACCAGTGAAACCAAAGAATAACCCTCGCTGGCGCTGGCGTGCCGCTCGTGAACACAAAAAATGGTAAAAAAAAACATAATCAAGTTTGGTACTTAAACAAAAACAAAAAATAATGGGAATATTTGACC
>JAATGW010000411.1 GCA_015654495.1 Chitinophagales bacterium | reverse complement strand
GGTACAGGTCTCGGCTTATCCCTTTCTTATGATATTGTAAAAGCACATGGAGGTGAAATAAAGGTAAATAGCATCGAAGGAAAAGGCTGTGAATTTCTAATTACATTAATCGAAAATTAATGTTTCCTGTATTTTACTTCATACTTCGGACCTCGTACTTCGGACTTCTAAATAAGCCAACAGGGCAGGGAACAGTACTTGGACTGTCCTTATCGCATGATATCATTAGAAGACATAGTGGGGAGATCAGGGTTGTGAATCCGCTAAGTGAAGGAACGGAGTTTATCATCACATTACCTGATTAGAATGAAGGAATTATTTATAAAAAAAGGCTGTTAACTTCAAAGTGCACTTCGTACCTCTTTGTTCAGAAAGCTGATGCTTCGTACCGCTCACTTTAAACTTCGTAGTTCGTATTTCATTCAGGAAATATCATCGGGCATGAAAAATTGGATTATTTTTTTGGCTCTTTTCTTTTTAAGTCTTAATTGTTTTGCGCAATTAAGTTCAGTGGACAGTGCAAAACTATCGCTGGGCTCTGCAAAAGATGCTCAAAGCAAATTCAAATATTCAAATATTCTCGTCAGTGCTTATTTGTATTCCATACCCGATTCATCTTTAATTTATGTTCAAAAGGAGATAATTGCAGCAAGAGAAATGGGCTCGGATTCTGCCCTGTCGCTTGCGTTTATCCATTACGGCATCCTTTCACGTTTGACAGGAAATTTCTCCCAGGCAATAGAATATGGTTTGAATAGTTTGAAGACTGCCGAAAAGTCAAAATCACCACTTTTGATTGCCACAGCCTATTATTATTTGAGTGCATTCTATCTTTATGCTGAAGATAACAACCAGGCACTGGTCTATTCATTAAAGTCCAAACAAGTTTTTGAAACCGGATTGGATACTGGTTTTGTCGGTAATCCGGTTTCAGACAAAGTGGCTTTTTATTTTTACCCGCAATTCAGGTATGCGGCTATTTTATTACACCTGGCCGAAACCTATAGTAATTCTGATCAAACAGATTCAGCCTTTAAATATGGTCAGTCAGGCGCTGCTGTTTTCAAAAATTATTTTCCGGATACTGATTGGTCGGGCATGCCTTATATTCTTGGAAACATATATTCTAAATCCCGGGATTTTTCCAAAGCAATTCAATACTATCATTCGGGGATGAAGCAGGCAGAAAAAACAAGGACATTTAAAGATGTTATGGACAATGGAAACGGTATTGCTGCCGCCTACTATAAAATGAATCAACCTGACTCCGCCATTTATTATATTAAAAAAGTTCTGGAAGCCAGCTATTATATCCAATACACTACCGGCAAATTGGAGGCATTTAGTTTGCTGGCCAATTTGTACAGATTAAAAAATAATAATGATAGCACACTTAAATACCTGGATCTTGTTATTGCAACAAAAGCCTTGCTGTTTAACAATCAGGAAATGATACGAATCCGAAGCCTTAGTTTCAATGAACAGATGCGTCAGCTGGAAATAGAAAATATAAGAAAGTCCAGCAAAGAAAAATTAAGGAATTATTTAGTACTGGGGGCTTTACTTGCATTTATTGTGATCGCTGTTATACTTTATAGAAATAACCGGGTAAAGCAGAAAACGAACAAGGTATTGAAATCGACGCTATCGAATCTGAAGGCAACACAATCACAACTGATACAAGCAGAAAAAATGGCCTCGCTCGGAGAGTTGACAGCAGGTATCGCACATGAAATTCAGAACCCATTAAATTTCGTGAATAATTTTTCGGAGGTAAGCGGGGAAATGCTCGAGGAGGCAAGAGGCAAAAGGCAAGAGGCAAAAGAAAACAGCCCTGAAGTTTCAGAGCTGTTGACAGATATTAAACAGAATCTTGAAAAAATCAATCATCATGGGAAACGTGCAGATGCGATTGTGAAAGGGATGCTGCAGCATTCTCAATCTGCAAAAGGAATAAAGGAACCCACAGATATTAATGCGCTGGCACATGAATATCTTCGGTTGGCATACCATGGGTTCAGAGCAAAAGATCCGGCATTTCACGCAGAGTTGAAAACTGACTTTGATGATTTGATC
>JAATGW010000040.1 GCA_015654495.1 Chitinophagales bacterium | reverse complement strand
TGCAATCGTTTAAAATAAAAAAGACGTTTTAGATTATAACCGTCATTATAAGTCAAGGTCCCATCGTATAACTTTATCGGAATTGCTATCGGGATGAGATTACCGATTAAATCAAAAATTGCAGAGCCAAGAAATACCACAAGGATTAATTTAATTAACCCATGAAAATCATAAATAAAAGCAAAGAAACAGATAATGATAGCAATACATAAAGACGTTAACGGACCCGTCAGTATATATAAAATTTGCCTGTTGATTGAAATGTCTTTTGCAGAAGGTACGCAAAGACCTAATCGCCAAGAAAAGGGATTGTACCGAAACCAAAGTTCTAAAAGTCCGAGTTTTATTTTTAAGCTTTTAGTCGGATCACCATATGATCCAATATAGATTGTTACTTTTTCTTTGGTTAACAGGATTGCAGGTAAAGCATGTCCAAGCTCATGAAATAAAACTGTAAAAGGTCTTGTTACTAATACAAGTAAAAGAAGGATAAGTAGAAATAAAGGAAAGTACTGCATTAATGATATGGTCTGTAGTTAATTCTATTTAGAAATTAATACTGTCGGAGATGGCGTCGCAGATAGTAGACCCGGGATTTATGCTGAGATAATTTCATATGCGCCTTCTTCTGCCGTTCCTTTGCTGCGAAGGATCCGGCGACTGTGCAATTCTACTCATTTTAGTTAAGAATCGCAAGCTTTTGCTCCTGGTCATCTTTCCGTGAATAACCAGTTAATTTAAGTGTGGTCGGGCAGCTAATGTTTCTGCAGCTGAAAAATAATAAACGGCGCTTTACAGTTGATTGTAATTTCTCTGACTAGAAAAGCAGTTAACCGGATGCTGGAAGTAATTTGTCCTGGATTGTTTATGCACACCGAACACGGGTCACTATAATAATTTCAATAATTTACTACATCACTGCATCGCTCAGCTATATTTCAACCCCACCCATCAACGGATCCGTAAAACTATTTTTGCCCGTTTCTACCCTTCCGGCATATCTTCTCTCAAATGAAGGACTGTCTGCAAGGCGTACACTGAAATCGTACCAGCCATGCGATCTGCTTGTTAACAAAACCAGCCCCGACATTGCTTTTGCCGAACCGGCAGCAGCCACAACTATTTCTTTTTTTGGTGCTTTATATGCATTATCTGTAATCAGCACGCGACATTCCTTCGGCAGTGGATTCTTTAGTTGGACAAAGATATTTCCAGTCAAAAGATCTTTACGCTTCAAATCAGTTTCGTAACTCATAACCACATTCAGATCCGGATCATTCTCTGTTCCGGAAAATTCCCGGAAAAAACCATTGGGACCATATATCCGCAAATGATAATTGCTTTTTTCGAATTCACTGATCAGCCAACTATCGGTGAGCTGATCCCCGGCAGCTACGGCATAGGCCCTTGAACCGGCCTTCTCCTGCTTATACATACCGGGGGCATAGATATGAAAAGGTGAGCCAGCGGAAGCTTTGCCAAATACTATATTACCTGCTTTTAATACGACCTCAAATGATTTTTTATCAGGGCTGAGCCGGCCATCTCCAAACAATTCATAGGGCAATGGATTTGATGGGCGAATGCCTTTTTCCTGTGAAGGCATTAACGACGATGAACGGGCATTCCTGTTGATCGACGCAATTTCATCCTGGCTCAACTGTTTATAATTGGAAGGCAGGTTTTTGAATTTTGCTTTATGAATGCTTTCTATAAACTCATCCTTTTCTACTACAATCGGCAGGTTGATTTTTTCACCATTATAGGGGCGGAATACAGAACTCAGATCACCGCAGATTGTTCTTCGCCATTCACTGATCTCAGGAATTTCAATTTTCTTTTTAAACTTATTACTCAAAAACTTTTCAAGGAATTGCAGGGAGGAAGTATGGTCAAACACTTCGGAGTTTATCCAGCCGCCACGGCTCCAGGGCGAAGCAACGACCATGGGTACACGATAACCAAGTCCAATCGGGCTTTCCCTGGCCTGGTCTTTATTCGACTGCTGTTCAGGACCTGCAACATATTCCACAGCAGTATTAATATTTGCGGAAACCAGTCCTGTTTCTTTCTTATGCGGATGCGGCACTACAAATGGTGGTAAATGATCAAAATATCCATCATTCTCATCGTAGGTAAGAATGAAAATCGTTTTCTTCCAAACCTCCGGATTTTTTGTAAGAATATCCATTACCTCACTGATATACCAGCTGCCATACCAGGCTGCACCAGGATGATCGGAAAAATTTTCCGGCGCTACCAGCCATGAGACTGTTGGCAGATTATTGCTCTCTACATCTTTACGGAACTGATGCAGTATATCGCCTTTCGGGATCACCACTTCCCTTTCCACGCCATTGTCATTGTATTTCAAAGAAGTCAGTTGGTGATAGTCAGGATCATTGCGGTTGGTATCAAAAGCTTTTTTATGAATATTTTTTTCGAATTGCGAAAGTTGCTCAAACTTTTCGGGTGTATAATTTTTTTGTTCGGCTGCTACTTCAGATAAGAACTTTTTTATCGAACTTATTTCATTCGCCATCCGCTTTGCTACCGGACTACCTGCTGTGAGCGAAGGCAGTTTTTGTTCCCGCTGCTGAAGTTCCCCTTCATACTGTTTTGCAATCCTGGGAAGTGCTGCAATATATTCCGGATGCAGCCTCACATTGTACTGCTTAAAAAATTCTATCGAATTATCCGTAAAGTTGGATAGCCATGCGTCTTCCTCACCCTGAAATCCTACACCAACGCTTAATTCATTCTGGTATATTTTCCATGGGATCTTGTTCTCTTCCAGCAGTTCCGGAAAAGTTTTCCAACCTACCATACTGTCATAGTCGGCATCTCCGTTCCAGACTGCCGCGATCGATTTTTCATCAGGTTTTTCACGAATGGTCCCCGTCCAGAAATAAAGCCGGTTGGGAGTTGTACCCGTAAGGGCCGAACAAAAATTATGATCGCAAACCGTAAAGGCATCGGCAAGGGAATAATAGAATGGAATATCAGCCCTTGTAAAAAAACCCATGGTGAGCGGCATTGCGGCATAGTCCTTGTTTCCGGAACGTTTCGACTCCAGCCATTTGTCGTACTTACCATTGTTTCTTGCATCAACCTGGTTGCTCCAGGAATGAGGCAGGGAATTCATCCATGTTATTTTTGTATTCCTGATATCATAACGGAATGGAGCATAGGTGGCGCCTTTTGAATCGCTCTGAAGCCACACACTATTATTATCAGGCAATCTGATCGCCCGGGGATCGTTAAACCCGCGTACACCCTGCAGGGAACCATAGGTATGATCAAAGGACCTGTTTTCCTGCATGAGCAAAACAATATGTTCGGCATCAAGAAACGTTGTTCCTGCTGCAGGATCAATGGCCATTGCCCTGGCAATTGATTCGGGCAATATATTGAACAAACCAGCGCCGGCCGATAATTGTGTGGCTTTTTTTATAAATTCTCTTCGTGTATCCATGGTGTTTATGACGAAGTATGAAAATACGAACCAGATACTGAAATTGAAGAAAACTAAAAAAAATGAGAATTATTTAATGTTCCCGATATTCCCCTCCGAAATACCTGGAGGTAGTTTCATGCTGAAATGAGTTAATCTAACTGTATCAGGTCAATTGCCGGTAAAGATCCACCTGGAAACTGTTGAAGTTTACCTCCTTCATCCAGTCTGCCGAGGTCAATACCCGCAAATCCGATCCTGCCGATAATATCAGCTATTTTCTCTTTAGACTGCCTGTCATTTCCTGAGAAAAATATGACTCTTCTTCCGCCAGCAACTTTCGGATCTGATTTCAAAACTGCGGGTGTATAGGTATTGAAGGCTTTTACCAGTTTCGCTCCTGCAACAAATTTTTCAACTACTTCGCTGGATGTTTTTCCTCCGAGGTCAGGAACTACAAAACCGGGTAGTATGGCATTCATCGCATCAACTACTATTTTGCCCTGCCAGCTGTGCACTGCTGAAAGGACAGGAGCAGCATGCTGCCATTGAAGGGATATGAAGATAATCTCAGCCTGCATTACATCCTTCAACAGGCCCGCAGAAACGTCTCCCTTCATTTTCTTTATAGTCGCCTCCAGTGAGGCAGGTCCGCGGCTATTCGTTAATATAACTTTATACCCAGCTGAGGCAGCCTGCGATGCAAATGCCCTTCCTATTGCTCCGGCTCCAAGGATTCCTATCTTCATAATTTCTTATTACTTAGAAAACTTTAAGAATTGAAGTAATTCTATTTCGCCTCCTGTAATAAAATGGAGGAAAGCACACCTGGCATCGATAAGAATGGTGTATGGCTGGATGGAAGC
>JAATGW010000667.1 GCA_015654495.1 Chitinophagales bacterium | reverse complement strand
GGAGGGCCCAACGGGAGGACCGCGGGGCGAGCTGGTTTGAATTTTTTCAGGTTTTACAGATTGAGGCGATTATCATTTAACAGATCCAGGCCTTGGGGTGCAAGGTTCTAACTCTCCGGCGTTGAAATGACATGCGTGTAATAAGTACATTCTGTTCTGCAATTCCGTACCGGCGTCAACAATTAAGTTTGAAAGCAGACCCTACTAAAATAAACATTCATTCGTTCTTTTGTTACAGAAATTACCGTGGTGGTTTGGCTGTAAAATAAAAGGTGGAAAGGAAATAACCGTATCTTCTACAGATTGATCAAAAAAAATTCCGGAGCAGGAAAAACAAAAAATTATGGTAAGGAATAGCGTTGGTATCATCGTCGGTTACGCCATTTTTGTTTTTACCTCACTTACATTTTTTAAACTATCATCAAGAGCACCACATGCCGATCCGTCAATTTCATTCGCAATTATTACTGCGATCTATGGAATTATTTGTTCTTTTATTTCTGGTTTCGCAGCAAAGGCGATTTCCGGATCAGGGAAACTCACAGTAAATTATATCCTTGCCTTCATCATTGCCGGTTTTGCAGCGTTTTCATTTTTCAAATCAGAAGGCAATCACTGGACACAGATTCTTGCTATTTTTTTGTTTGCACCCGCTTCAATTGCAGGTGGATATATGAGGTATAACGTTAAACGTTAAAAGTTAAACGTTATATTTAAACACCAACATCTGGACCAGACCATCTTCCTTTTGCTACTTTGAACTTATCTGCTGCCTGCTGCCTCCATTCAAAAACCACTAACATGAAGAAACGAAAACAGGAAGAAACGGTAAGAATTGACGGATCACCTCTTCTTTTTTGATGACTTTGCCTTATCTGCTGCCTCCTGCCTGCTGCCTGCTGCCTAAAAAATCATTCCAACTTTCGTAATTTCGTTCCCAATTTCAACCCCGTGCAGCAACACTATGAAAAAATTACTATTTCTTCTTTTATTTACAACTCTGACAGATATAGCACTATCACAAAAAAAACCAGTGCCCGCATTTGCGACGGTAGATAGTCTGGCTTTAAAGGTTCCCGATTCACTGACGGGGAACACATCGGCTATTGCAGGATATATTAATGCCTGTTTCAAAACAGACATTGACAAGACGCGCGCAATTTTCATCTGGCTTGCAGGCAATATTCAGTATGATGTAGAAAATATGTTTGCAATTGATTTTTATAGTACAGCTGAAGAAAGGATCGGCAAGACATTAAAAACAAGAAAAGGGATCTGCGAAAATTATGCAGCCATTTTTGCAGACATCTGTTTAAAATGCGGCATTAAAGCATTTGTTATAGAAGGATATACCAAACAGAACGGATTTGCTGACTATATCCCTCATGCCTGGAATGCAGCGTATATTGACACTGCGTGGTTTCTCTTTGATCCTACATGGGGATCAGGATATGTGAATGGAGGAAAATTCTACAAGAAGATAAATAATTATTATTTCAAATCAGCTCCAGGTGTTTTTATAAAGTCGCATATGCCATTTGATTATTTGTGGCAGTTCCTTTATTATCCCATAAGCAACCAGGAATTCACGGAAGGAAAAACATTGCAGGTAAATACCAGACCGTTTTTTAATTATGCAGATTCCATCCGGGAATATGAAAAGCAGGGTCATATTGCTCAATTAACTTCTTCGTCTTACAGAATAGAAAAAAACGGGGTAAAGAACTCCCTCGTTTTTGACAGGTTAAGACATATTAAAATGGAGATCGAAAATGAAAAACAAAATAAGAATATAACGCTTTACAATTCTGCTGTTGCTTTATACAACGAATCATCAAATAGCCTGAATGCCTTTATTCAGTACCGCAATAAGCAATTCACTCCTTCAAAATCTGATCCCGAAATTCAGAAAATGCTTGATACCGTAGCAGCAACCCTGAAAGAAGCAAAAGATAAACTCGGCCAGATATCAGATCCTGACATTAGTACAGGGCCAATGATAAGCCAGTTTAAAAAATCCATCAACGACATTTCAGCATATTTGAAAGAGCAGCAGGATTGGCTGACGCTTTATTTCAGCAAGGGGAAATCAAAACGCAAATCCATGTTTTATGAAAAAAAAGTTAGCTTATTTGGTATCCCACTCAATTAGCAGCCGACCAATTGATCTGAATTAGTCCTGCTTTTCCGAGGACAGATTTGCTTATATTTATTGAACCTCTGTTTAGTATTTTTTTGAAAAAAACGAGTTTTGATTTTTGAGATCAACTCTAAATAAATAGTCATGCGGATATATCGCAATTGTTGACACCTGATTAAATGGAACCACACGCAAAATATGAGATCCATCCACCCGTGTTTCCTACCCAGCTTCACAGGGATACAGCCGAACTGGTAAACCACTTCTTCCTGGCAAAACCTGCTGTCGACACGGTTCTGGTTGTGAACTCATGCGCAAGAGGACAAGCATCGCCCGAAAGCGATCTCGACTTTGCAATTCTGATAAAACCAGGAATTCCGGAAATTGAAATCAACTTACTTGAGAAAGCCTGGAAGGTCTATGTTGAACAACAAAGTTCAATTTTAAAATACCGGCAGTCAAATCCGTATGCGCATTTACACCTTGACCTCATTGACGGTCATTATATTCCGGAACATGCAGGGAAAGGCGAGCCCATAAATTATTTTGAACTTGAAATAGGAAATCAGCTTTGCTATTCCGCTCCTATGCATAGTCCCGGAGACTATTTTCTGCAACTAAGAAAAGAATGGCTTCCTTTTTATTCTGAAGAACTGCGTTCACAAAGGCTCAAAATGGCCACAGATGCCTGCAGGTACGACTTAAACCATATCCCTATATTCACAAAGAGAGAACTGTATTTTCAGGCTTTTGATATTTTATATAAGGCTTTTCAGGAATTTCTGCAGGCCCTCTTCATCTCAAACCGGGTCTATCCTATCGCCTATAATAAATGGATTAAAGAACAAATCGTCAACCGGCTTAATAAACCTGAACTTTATAACAGTCTTCTTCCAATACTATCTGTTCGGAATTTTGAAAGTGATGAAATAAATGAAAACGCAATTATGCTTAACCAACTATTAGAAAACATGCAAAATAATATCTGAAAATTGGTTGCTGCTTTCCCAAATATCAATACTGCTTTCAGTGAGTTACCTGGACCGGATGGAGCCAGTCACCAGCACGAAAGACAGATTAAAACCTATATTGTTGTAAAAAGAAATAATATATGTTTGCTGACGCTCGATCAAAACACAATAATAACGATCATATGAGGTTTTCAAACAGGGATGCGAAATCTTTGGCATTCTTAGCTATAAAGGCAATCTCCATTGCATTTTCAGTAGAAAATCTGTAATTGTAACAACACAACACCTACTATGAAATTCATCTTTTCAGCGCTGATCTCTTTACTTATTTTTTCAGCAAATGCACAGGAAACAGAACGAAAATTTGTTTTCAAAGAAGTGAGCTGGTCGATTTCGATTCCGGTCGATTTCGAAATTCTCGATGCAGAAGCTGACAAAGCCAACAATGAAAAAGGTAAGAAACTATTTGAATCTGCACTCGGTTCAGAAATCGATGTCTCAACTACCAGAACACTGATAAGTGCCACAAAAAATAAACATAACTTTTTTAATTCGACAATCACACCCTACGACATTGAAGTTGATGGCAATTGGAAAACCAACAACCAACTGGTGAAAGATGTGATGTTTACCGGTTTCACAGAGGAGTTCAAAAAACAAGGGCTGGATTTCAAGATTGATTCAACAACAGGCACAACGTTAATTGACGGCCTTCTTTTCCACCAATACAATCTGGATATTCAATTAAACGGCAAATACTTTATGACTGTGGTGTTACTGAGCAAACTGCATAAAGGCTTTGATTTCGGGATTTCTTATGTTTATCTGGAAGATGAGTTCAGAAACCAGGTAGAGACTATGCTGAAAAATTCCAGTTTTAAAAAATAAGAAATCAAATCAGATGGGACTTTTTGATTTTCTGAAAAATAAGAAATCATCTACTCCGCAAAGCACTTCTCCAACAAATCCGCGGCAGGAATGCGATATCAACGGGACTTATAAAATGGTGGAACTTTTTAATGTTCCACGGGATCAGCGAGATGACAACTGGCGTCAGACATTTCTTGATGATGTGCAATCTGCCAGTTTTGCATGTGCTGATCCGCAGGTATCACAAGGCCCGGACGGATTCCCTTATTTTGTTTTGAATACACCTGAACCCGGCAAGGCTTTCCAATCCTTTTGTATAAGAAATATGAAGGATGATTTTCTGCTGGAAAAAGGTTTTGGTGTAGCTATCAATCCAAATAAGTATTCAGCTGAATGGGTTTTCTCGCATGGTGATATTGTAAATCTGCATCTCAATGGAGAATTTTATTCCCGAAAAAACCACCCGGATTTACCCGGCGTTGAGATTATTCAAAAAGCGGAAAAAGTACTGGTAGCTCAACCTTCTGAAAGCTTTTTACCAAAGGCGACAAGAAAAGCCTTAAAATCTTTCCTGCAATATTATGGAATTCAAAATCCGAAATTACTGATGATCTGTCGTGCTGTCGACAGAAAGGTGATTCAGGAACTCGCATTTAATATTTTCCTGGAAGACTTTAGTTCTCCTGAACATTTGCAAGAGCGCCAGGAACAGATCAGCTGGTTTTTGCCAAAACACTATACCATTCTTTCCATTCCACGGAACTCCGATCTGGCAGATAGTTTTGAAGATCTGTAAAATACAGACTGTCTTTAATAAGGTAGATATGGAACAGGCAATAACTCTGAACTCCGGAAGGAATTCGGTTAGGTTAAAATATTATTTATCTTTCAGATGTTTCAATTCAAAACTCAATAACATGCCTGTTTCAACCTCAGCAACTTTGCATCATACCAGTATTGTAGTGAATGACCTGGAAAAATCCGCTACCATTTTAGCTGAACAACTTTCAGTCAGTTGGAATATCTGGACAATTAGCCCTGAACATTGTTTTGTTAACGGTGAACCTTCGCCATTTTCTTTCAAAGCTGCATTTGCACAAATCGGTGGCGCTAACCTTGAATTACTATCACCCCATTCCGGCAACAGCGTTTATTCCGAATTCCTGAAATCGAAGGGTGAAGGCTATCACCATACCTGCCTCGCTTATGCAGATCTTGCGAGTATGCAATCTGCCAAAGAGGAGCTTCTGAAACAAGGTCATAAAATATTACAGCACGGCTACACGGAAGGTTTTTTTGAATTTTGTTATTTTCAATTGAATGAGCCGGCAGTGCTGATAGAACTACTTTATCTGAAAGAACTACCTCCTCCCGAAAGTACAATAGGTTAACGAGGGATGTCGTTTCGACAACCTTGATACCGTATGATCAAATGTGCACATCGCTCTCATTTCAACCAGCATTTAATTTCTGCAGATATCCGGCCAACGCTGCCAGTAGGGTAAGGCAGCACGTGCTGAATCAACCGAACCGGACCGCTATTTTTCAAAGTTTTTTCCGGAATAATAAATTAAACCTCGGTAATACATAAATACAATTCCATGACCATCTTCAAGAAACTTCTTTTCATTTTTTTGCTTATTGATCTTTCTTCTGGTGCGCAAACCACTGTAATAAAAGCCGGCCACCTGTTTGATTCCAGAACGGGCAAAATGCTGGACAATCAGATCATAATCGTAGAGTCCGGGAAAATTAAAGCAGTAGGTCCGGACCTGAAATTCAGCAAGCAGGACAATGTGATCGACCTTTCAGATTCATGGGTAATGCCGGG
>JAATGW010000269.1 GCA_015654495.1 Chitinophagales bacterium | reverse complement strand
GGAAGCATTTCTTTACCATGTGAGCGACTATACATTACTTGCCGGCAAAAAAGTTCCGGATGAACTGTTGTCCCATGCGGGTTCTTTAAAGATGCTTTGGGATCTCGGATTCAGAAGTCCGGTCAGAGAACAGAAGGTCATTAAAGGAATAGATGGAGTGATAAGCTATTGCACGGAATATGAATCAAAACGGGATAGCCTTCCATATGAAATAGACGGGATGGTGATTAAAGTAAATAATATCAGTGTGCAGGAAAAATTGGGAATGACCACACATCATCCCAGATGGGCAATAGCATTTAAGTTCAGCGCGCGGCAGGCGACCAGTATTTTGCGCAGTGTGGAATTTCAGGTAGGCCGGACCGGGAGTATCACGCCGGTTGCTAAAATTGAGCCGGTTCCGATAGGTGGTGTAACCGTTGGTTCAATATCATTGCACAATGAGGATTTTATCCGGGAAAAAGACATACGCATTGGCGATAGTGTGCTGGTGGAAAGAGCCGGCGATGTGATTCCCTATATCGTAAAATCCCTACCCGATATCAGGAAGGGAACTGAGGTACAGATCCGGTTCCCGGTTAATTGTCCGGTTTGCGGTGATAAGCTTTACAAACCCGAAGAAGAGGCAGTCTGGCGATGCCCGAATATGAACTGCAAAGCTCAGGTCGTGGAAAGGATTATACATTTTACAAGCAAAGATGCGATGGATATCCGCGGTTTGGGAGAAGCCAATATCAGGAAATTCTTTGAACTGGGATGGATCACTGATGTTCCTTCCATCTATACTTTACCGTATGACCTGATGCTGAAGCTCGAAGGAATGGGTGAAAAATCGGTTACCAATATGCGGGAGGCTATCGAAAAATCAAAGTCACAGCCACTTCACAGACTTATCAATGCTTTGGGAATTCGATATGTTGGCGAGACTACAGCCAAGGTACTCGCCCGGACGATAGGCCATCTTCCTGAACTTCGGGATTATTCAGTGGAAAATCTTTTACAGATTGAGGATGTTGGCGCTAAAGTTGCTGAAAGTATTTATCAGTTCTTTCATAATCCCGACAATCTTTCGATGCTGGTACGCCTTGAATCACTTGGAGTGAATATGAAAAGTTCGAAACTAACGGAAATAAAAGGGAACCTTCAATCGCTCACCTTTCTGTTTACAGGCACGCTTAACAAGCTAAAACGATCAGAAGCTGAAGAGTTGGTGGAAAAGAACGGCGGTAAGATTGTTTCAGGTGTGAGTAGTAAACTCAACTACCTTGTTGTAGGCGACGACGCTGGTTCCAAACTGGAAAAAGCCAGAAAGATTACATCAATCAATATTATTGATGAAGATTCTTTTATAAAGATGACCGGTTATGGTAAACAGTGAGGTCTGCCTGCTGTGAGGAAGAACGACCACTGAAAAAATTAATTGAGCTTTTGAAATTCAATTTTAGTAAATTAGAAATCTAAATTCTTTCTTATGATTAAAAAATTAGCCGGTGAGGTATGGAAGTCTTTGCAGTTCCCCGGATGGAAGGAACTCAGGAAAAAATACGCAGTATCCAATCTGGGTCGGGTAGCCAGCTACACTAACGAAGTTGTTGAAGATGGCAAACTGCTCAACGGATCACTCACCACAGGATACCGCAGCCTTAATCTTCATCGTCCAAACAGTAAAGGCACCATCTATATTCATCGTGAAGTTGCCAAACTTTTTCATAAGAAATCTTCTCCGAAATTTAAATATGTGGTGCATGTAAATCATAACAAACTGGATAACCGGGCTGCAAATCTTAAATGGGCAAGCCAGGAAGAAGTTTCTGATCACCAACAGAAATCTCCAGCCAAGATTGCTTATAAAAAAGTTCAGGCTTCCAGAACAACTGGTTTGAAACTGAATGCTAACCAGGTGAAAACAATCAAGAAATTACTTGGAGATCCGAAACGGAAACTCACCTATAAACAAATGGCTGAAAAATACGGCGTAAGCGAAATGACATTATACCGCATTAAAAGTGGTGAAAACTGGAGCCGGATTTAATATTCTGAGTCACAGCCTTATTTACTGAACCGAACCGGTTGAATACAGGTATATGCCTGCCTGAAGTCGAATTGCATTTCATCTCAATTAAAATTTTATATTTTACTGCTGATAGCCTCTTCCAATTACGCAAAAAAATGCTGGAACCGTCAACTATTAAGTTTCTAAAAGACCTCAAAAAAAATAACGATAAGTCCTGGTTTGATTTACATCGTCCCGTGTATGAAAAAGCAAGGAAAGATTTTGAAAATTTCGTTCAGGAACTCATCAATAAAACAGGGAAAAAAGATACAGAAATTGCAGGCCTGAAGGCCAGGGAATGTATGTTCCGGATTAACCGGGATATCAGGTTTTCAAAAAATAAAGCTCCCTATAAATCAAATTTCGGTGCTTCAATTAACCGTGGTGGAAAAAAATCCGTTTTCGCGGGCTACTATTTTCATTTTGAGCCGGGTAATTCATTTGCAGGAGGAGGCTTGTGGGCGCCAATGCCGCAGGATCTTCAAAAACTAAGGCAGGAGATTGACTATTGTTTTGATGAATTCAGCGGGATCGTAGGTGCTAAAAAATTCAGGTCAGTGTATGGGGAACTTGACAGAAGTGAAGAATATACTTTGTCGCGTGTGCCCCGGGGTTATGAACCAAATAATCCTGCCGCAGAATATCTCAAATTAAAAAGTGTTATCGCAATGCGCCCTGTAACCGATAAAGAATTGCTTTCTGAAAAACTGGTGAATGAAACTTCAAACACATTTCTGGCTCTATCTCCTTTGATTAATTTCATAAACAGGGCACTGCAATAAAAACGTTCAACGTTCAACGTTGAACGTTTAACAACAACTGCGTACTTTGTACTTCTAACCCAGGGCATGCGCCCTGGGTTCTTGTCTTACGTCCTTTCCGGACTAAGAAACCCAATTGTATTGGCTGTATTCCTCTTACTTCTTACTTCTTACCCAGGATTGAACCCCTGGG
>JAATGW010000634.1 GCA_015654495.1 Chitinophagales bacterium | reverse complement strand
TTTGTTGCAAAATCAATGGACCTTGAAAATTTTATAAGTCCCGAACCCGGCAAGATGACGCCTTACAGCGCTTCGGTAGTTTTTTCTGCAGGGATACTGATCAGTAATCTGCTGTTCAATACCATCATGATGGCAAAACCACTTGAAGGTGCACCTGTCACTTACAGGGATTATTTTTCAGGAAAATTCAACCTGCATTCCATTGGTATACTCGGTGGTTGCATCTGGGGATTGGGCAACCTCTTCAACCTTATTGCTGCAGGAAAAGCAGGCCCGGCGATATCCTATGGCCTCGGTCAGGGAGCGACATTAGTGGCTGCCATCTGGGGTGTGCTGATCTGGAAAGAATTTGCAGGCGCAGGCAAAAATGTAAAAGGATTGATTGCGGCAATGTTTGTTTTATTTGTGTTGGGTTTGGCTTTGATCATCAAGGCAGGACAATAGATCGCGAAAGAATACAAACCGGCCCTCCTGTCGGCGGGCTGAGGCAGGAAGACGGGAATAAATATAGCGGCCAATAGCAGGCAAATGGAAAACAACAGGTTATTGCAGGGACGCGATGCATCACGTCCCAACAATTACCCCAAAACAATTTTTTCCCGCCTGCTTACCGCCTTACCGCCTTCCCGGCGAAAACACTAAACACTTTATTCTACATAACGTTATGAAGAAATTAATACTCATCTGCAGCTCATTATTCCTGCTCAATGCATTTTGTACTGCACAGAAAAAATCAAAACCCCTTCCTGTTATTTTCGACAGCGATATGGGCCCCGACTATGATGATGTAGGAGCCATAGCCATGTTACATGCCTATGCCGATAGTGGCTATATAAAAATCCTGGCAACCATTGCGAGTACAAACTATGTGAATGTGGCACCTGTATTCAGTGTGCTGAATACTTATTTCAACCGGCCGGCAATTCCAATTGGTGTACCTAAGAAGAATGGACTCGGCCTGAGAGATTTTCAATTCTGGTCGGATACACTTGTCGCCAGGTATCCGCATGCGATTAAATCAAATGACGAAGTGCCGGAAGCGGTTGAGGTTTACCGTAAGGTTTTATCTGCCCAGGCGGATAAAAGTGTTACGATCATCACCGTGGGGTTTCTGACCAACATGGCGGACCTGTTGCAATCCGGACCCGATCAATATTCAAAACTGAATGGAAAAGAACTGGTACAACGAAAGGTAAAAAACCTGGTTTGCATGGCCGGACATTTCCCCACGGGCAAAGAATTTAATGTTGAAAAAGATGCAGCCGCTTCGCGGATCACATTTTCCCAATGGCCTACACCTGTTTTATTTAGCGGCGTTGAAATTGGCAGGGTAGTAAAAGTAGGATTGCCGCTGATAGCAAATGAAAGCATACAAAACAGCCCCGTGAAAGATGTGTTCAGCATGTCGATTCCAAAAGCAAAGGGAGATAGTGAAGGCAGGATGAGCTGGGATGAAACTGCCGTTTTGATTGCAGTGAAAGGATATCAACCTTATTATAATGTTGTTAAGGGAACGATGATTGTTGCTGAAGACGGAAGCAATAGCTGGAATGACTCAGGCTCAAATCATATGTACCTGATAGAAAATTTGTCGCCGAAGATTGTAGAAGTATATATCGAAAAGCTGATCAGCCATCAGCCACTGAACGTTAAACGTTAAACGTTCAACGTTCAACGTGTTTCACGCCGATATTCCTGAATCTGTGCATTGCTCCGGGTGCCCATAAACGTAAGCCGTTCCAGGTGCCGGATGCGGGAGAGTACAGAGCAGTCCAGTGGGACTGAAAGCCGATCATACCTTCGGTGGCGCCGGCAATAAAATCATTTTTTGGTTGCAGAACCTCCCACATCTGTACATCGTTTATCCATAAGGTGACACGGGGAGTATCGCCAACCATTCTTATGCGGAATGAATTCCAGTCATTGGCTTTCCAGACTTTGGACCGATCCTCAGCTTTTGCACCCTTGCTTGCCTGCATGCGTTCTCCAAGCAGTGCGCCGGTGGTTCCGGAATTCTCGTCGAGTTCAACCTGGTAGGCAATCCCGCTTTCAGAAGAACGAACGAAGATGCCGCCGTTTGTAAATGAATCTATCTTGATTTCGACATAGAGTTCAAAATTTTTGTACTTTTTATCAGTCAGCAAAACCCCACCCTGCCCGTAGGGTTTCTGTGTCACTACCATCACTCCATCTTCTACTCTGAAATCCGGGGTTGTACCCTGGTGTGTTGTTCTGCTGATATGCCAGCCATCAAGATTCTTTCCATTGAAAATAGAATGAAATCCTTCTGGCATTTGCGCCAATGACATTTTATTTAAAAGCATCAGCATAAAAACAGCGACAAAACTTTTATGCTTCTTTTTTAATATCCGCAATATATACTCTGAGATTTGTTTCATTCTTTGATTTTACCATGCAAAAAAATAATCAGGACCAAAACTGCAATCAGGTTTCATTTGCCTTCCAATCGAAAACTTAAAACCCTAATAACCTGATAACCTAACACGGCTGTTCTTTTCACGTTGAACGTTAAACGTTAAACGTTTAACGTTTAATGTTCAACGTTAGCTTCCACCAGGATCCTCAACCCGATATCAAACCCATTACCCGGGCCAGCAGCATGCGTCATATAGGTCGCATTTTTTACATCACCTGTGAAAGAGGATCCCTTTAGTACATGTTCCTTACCAGATTGAGGTGGAACAGGATCAGCAAATATCTTCTCATTGTAAAAATCTCCCACCCATTCCCATAGATTACCGAGCATATCATAAATCCCCCAGGCATTTGGTTTTTTTGTTCCCGGTTTTTTTGGTGTTTCACCGCCGAGTACAGCAGTTGTCTGTATATCTTTCCAGGCGATATCATCGGTTGCCCCTGCCCGTGCTGCCCATTCCCATTCAAATTCTGTAGGTAAGCGATAATGGTGTTTTTTATCTTTTTTATTCAGCTTTTTTATGAAAGCCTTTGCATCACTCCACGTAATATTATCGACCGGGTGATTGGCTGAACTATCGCTTTTAAATACAGATGGATTTTTTCCCATCAGCTTTTTCCATTGTGCCTGTGTGATTTCATATTTTCCGATATAGTAAGGTTTGTCGATGGTAACACTAAACCCGGGTTTAGCATCTTTCTTTGCCATTTCTTCTGAAGCCTTTACCATTTTTTCCGGCAGTGGCTTGCCATCAAAATCCACTATGCCGAAGGTTGGCTGAAATTTTCCCACTACCATCGAGCCTGGCTTGATGAGCACGAATTGCATTCCGAATTTATTTGTGAATTCAGGTTCCTGTGCAGATAGTCGACAGGAAATAATAAGTAAAGAAGAAAGAATTAATGCGAATGCTTTCATGAATTATAAATGTTCTTTGTTTCAGATTGACATTATCGTCTGCGTTTTTTGCTGTCTGGTCCAACGTTCAACGTTGAACGTTTAACGTTGAACGTTGAACATCTAAGAACTACAAACTATGAACTATGAACTATGAACTATGAACTTAAAACCGGCTGTTCCCTTCTGCCTGCTTACTCCTGCCTCCTGCCTACTGCCTACTGCCTCTCTTATCATCTCTTCTTATCCCAATTCGTACGTTCCGCCCGGCCAAGTTTAAATATCTCCAGCACCTGCAATGTAAATCCGCTCCCCATATCTTTCGGCGATTCCGCACGGATCTTTTTCACTTCCGCTTCTGTAACCACAGAAGATTTATTTCCGAGTTCACTGCTGTTCCGTATATAACTCAACACAGATGCAATCCACTGATCATTCTGTGCTTTCATTGCAGGCATGGTATTCGGATAAGTTTTTCCATCCACCGGACCCTGCAAACCAAGCAGCAATAATTGTGTCAGCATGATCTTATCACCCTGTACCCGTGGCGATCCGGCCAGAGGCGGCGCCGGCATTTCATTTCCTCCCATCCTGATACCTTTGCCATCCATTCCATGGCAGGACGCACAAAGCTGTTTATAGATCACCGCTCCTTCACTTACTAATTTTCTATCTGCCGCGCTTAAATTTCCCGTGAGTCTCGCCTCTTCATCCGCCCTCTTTTTTGATTCTGCATATACAGTGTTGGAAAACTGAATCATCTGGTTGTCCTTATTCGAAGCCAGCAATTCTTTCAGTATCGGTTGTGCCCTGGCGCTATTGCTGCTGCGAACTGACAATGCCAGTTGTATCCGCACATCATAACTGTTATCATATACAAGCGTCGCAAGTTTTGATATCAGCTCTGTGTCATTATCATTAATATATCTTTCCACGATCCAGATAGCCGCCTTTCTTACCTGCGGATCGGGATCAGACATGGCTCTGAATAAAGTTGGTTCGTCAATGGCATCCAATCCTTCCAGCGTCCAAAGTGCATGTATACGTGCCAGTGGGCCGGGTTTATTTTTTAATGCAGCCTGCTTACCGTAAACTATTTCTATAAGGTCTGGTACAACAGATTTGTCATTCTTTACAATAATGAGTTGTTGTGCATTATCACGCCACCAGCCATTGGGATGGTCAAGGTATGGTATCAATTGGGCAGCGCTTTTGTTCAGCAAGTCCGGCCGCTGGGTATCTGGTTTGTAATCATCATGTACTATCCGGTATATGCGACCCATTCCGCGGTTCTTGTACAATCCTTTTTCAGCGATGATTTTACCAAGATAAGAAGCGGAGTCCGTCCACTCGCTTTCCTGGATGATACCATGATACATGTCGACAATATAAAAACAGCCATCAGGTCCGGTATAAGTATTTACAGGTCGAAAATTCATATCAGCAGAAGCGAGCCAGTCCTGTTTATGATAAACGTCGCGGACATAGATCTTTCCGCTATCATTGATAACATCACCCCTTTTTATAATCCTGCCAACGGGTTCGGGAATAAAATAATCACCCAGCATATCTGCAGGAAGACGGTCGCCCCGAAAAATCGTTTGTCCGCAACCGGAAGTAAATTTTTTCAGCGTATTATCTTCCGGGCGTAATGCCTGCCGCCCGCCCTGTGCATCCAGGGTACCAATGATTGGCCAGGGTTCTGTAAACTCCTGCGAATACTGATCGGCAAAATTCAATGAGCCATAGGCAGGCATCTGCTGTATCTGCACCACAGGTAAACCCGGACCTGCTTCAGAATAAAATAGTCTGCCATAATTATCACTGGTGAGTCCCCACTGGCCAATCATATTATCTACCATTGTATCAGCAATGAGCATTCCGTTTTTGTATTTGTAGCGGAGATTATCACGCGATGGATAGATCCAGTTATCCATATTCCAGTACAGCGCACCATTCTGATGTTCGAGGTTTCTTACATCATGTACATTATTTTTAAAAACAATTATCTTTTCATCTGCCTTGCCATCGCCATTGGTATCGCGATAGCTGGTGATGCTCTGGTCATTGGTTTCCTGTACCAAAACCTGGTCGCCAACACACAGAATAGCGCGCGGCAGTAAAAGACTGTCTACAAAAACACTGTACCTGTCCATCTTTCCATCACCGTCAATATCTTCCAGTAGTTTCACCCTGCTCGTATGTTCAAATTCACCTGTTGCATTGGCGTCGATCATATAGGTATTCATCTCGGCTACATACATTTTTCCATTGCCATTCCATGCTATGGCAACGGGTTCCTGTACCATCGGTTCGCTGGCTACAAGCTCCACATGAAAACCAGGCGGTAATTGAATTCTGTCGATGCTCTCCTGCGGCGATAATGGCGTGACTGGTGGGTTGGTATCTATCACAACACGTATGAATTCCTTTGGCAAAATCCGGGACTGTTTCTGGCTACAGGAAATGATAAAAAAAATGGCAATTGCAAATAGGCTCGTTGAATGTTTCATAATACAGATCCTTGTTGATTACAACCGGAACCCCAAAATTAACAGGTTCCGGAGTCGATATAAAAAACTTAATACAATTGCATGACTTCCCAGGATTTGAAAATAGTAATTTGCATTTAAAATTAACAGTATATGAAAGTTAGACTGAAATTGGGAATCATTACAGTTCTGGTAGCGGTAGGTTTTTCCTGCAGTAAAGCGGCAAAGGATGCTATTGATTGCCTTGCAGAAGCATTGCTGGTTTCGATGAGCCACAGCACTGATGCTGCAAATTCAAAGAAAATAAATTTTGTAATTAATTATAGCGGAACCTATACGGTGAGTTCGGTACAATGGGATTATGGCGACGGTCAATCTCAAACCATCACGGGCTTAACAGCAACGCACACCTATGCTGCTGCGGGCACCTATACTGTTAAAACAAAAGTGACTGTAAAAAACGGCAGTTCAAACTGTACGGTGGAACCAACGAAAACTGTTGTTATACCTTGAGGCTAATGCAGTCTGGAGTCGGGGGTCTGCAGTCGGGGGTCTGGAGTCTGGTGGCTGGAAAACAGGAAATAGATGGAAGTAGGGCATAGGAAATGTTTATGATTAGAAAAGATGTGAAATAAAGACCTGTCTCCATTAAGTGATACACAACTGAACCTAATTCAGCGAACTGATGTATTTTTTCTTCCGATCTGAAAAACATTGAAATGTGATTGAGAAGTTATACGTTCAACGTTATACGTTCAACGTTAACAGCCAGTGTAAAGGAGTTAGTGGGGGATTCCGACGAAGATTTCTTTTTGGCGGTAGCACCGAACTCAACTTCCAACTTAAAACCTACAACTTAACAACTTAACAACCTGATAACCTGAAAACGTTCAACGTTCAACGTTGAACATAATCCCACCTCATTGCTGGCACAATTTTTTTGCCCACATGTCTATAAAATGAACCTCATGAGTTACAAAATTTTATGTGACTATTTCCACAGCGAAATAGAGGCTGAATCCGTTGCAACAAGGAAATGTCTCGAAAGAATCCCTGAATCCCTCTATGAATATAAGCCACATGAGAGATCAATGGCCCTGGGGTACCTGGCATTACTTGTTGCCGATATTCCCAAATGGGTTAAGGATACAATAAAAATATCAGTGATTGATTTAGCCACCTATGATCGATTCCCCTTAAGTACTACAAAAGCGCTACTTGATCATTATGAAAAAAACCTTCAGGATGCATTGGAGAGTCTGGCAAATATCACGGAAGACCAGATAAGTAAACCCTTCGAATTAAAAAATAACGGGCAGGTTTTATTCAGTTCGCCCAAGCTTGAAAGTATCGGATCTTCTATTAATCATTGGGTGCATCACCGTGGCCAGCTCACAGTGTACATGCGTTTAAATGATATTGCCGTGCCTTCTATCTATGGTCCATCCGCTGATGAGAAAACTTTCTAGGCGACTTCCTCGTGGTTAGTGTTCGCTGGGTATTATAAGTATATAAGCATTCATTCGCTTAACGAACACGAACAAATACTAAACACTTCAGAATAATCAGCGGGATTTATTTTGGGTCTGCTGAATAAGGAAAAATATTTCCATTCCGGTGATGCTATTTTTGTTTTCCCGAATTTTAAAAAAATCATTTGAGCAAGATTTTAAACTGCGGATTGAAATCGTGGCTAAAAGATCACCGAACCTACAGTCTATTACAATTCTTCAACAGTGCATATTCAAAACAAAAGCTGATGAGAACACGGATAAAGCAAGGTTGTTAATCAAAAATTCTTGATCCCAGGCTTTCCAGATGCTGACCGGAAATCAGTACCAACATGAACTGATGCGTAAATCAGCAGACCTGGTTAAGATCTGTTGTCAAATTCAATTGTTGACACTGGTATGGGATTGCAGAAAGGAATGTACCTATTAGACGCATGTTATTTCAACGCCGAAGAGTTAGAACCTTGCACCTGAAGGGCGGCTTCTGTAAATGACGTTGGCAGCGATCAAAAAAACCTGTAAAAATTCAAACCAGCTCGCCCGCAGTCCTCCCGTTGGGCCCTCCCACGCCCTCCCCCGCCACCACCTCCTTTTTTTATGGAAGGATAAGATGGATGACCCTGAGCGCGCCCAGGAATTCACCCATCATCATCCATCCTTCCGCCGAAAGCGAAAATGCTAGCAATCCCGCCTCCGGCGGAAAAAGAATAATACCGGTATCAAACATCACAAAGATAAATGCACACAGAAGCGTTTACAAGTGCAAAACAACAGTACCAGGAGGGAAAATAACGCCAAAACTCAGGTGACTCATTTCAACAGGATATTCAGAGAATACAGCAAATGCATTTGCGTTCAATTATTCAGAAGATCTTTCTTAATGAATCCCCCTTCCAGCACCCGCTTCAGGTAAATTGCAGTTTTACTCCCTTGCGCCTTCGCCACTTCGGAAGGAGTACCTTCAGCGACAAGCTTTCCACCTTCTTCTCCTGCACCCGGCCCGATATCAATTACCCAATCACTCCCTGCAACAACATGCATATCATGTTCAACTACTATTACCGTATTGCCGGCATCGACAAGCCGGTTTAATTGTGCGGTGAGTTTTTCTACATCGGAAGGATGTAATCCTGTTGTGGGTTCATCTAAAATGTACAGCGTATCGCCTTTACCTGCCCTTTGCAATTCAGTCGCCAGCTTGATTCTTTGCGCTTCACCTCCGGACAATTCCGTTGCCGGCTGACCGAGCCGGATATAGCCAAGCCCTACTTCATGTAATACATCCAACGAGCGTGTTACCTGTTGATCACCGGCAAAAAATTCCAGAGCTTCATCAACAGTCAGGCCGAGTACCTCCGAAATATTCTTATCCCTGTATTTTATTTCCAGTGTTTTGGCATTGTACCGGGTTCCGCTGCAAACAGGGCAAGGAGCATAAACACTGGGAAGGAATAGCAATTCCACCATTACAAATCCTTCACCTTCGCAATTCCCGCAGCGTCCTTTGCCCACATTAAATGAAAACCGGCCGGCATCATAACGGTGTGCCTTAGCCGCTTTTGTAGCTGCAAAAAGTTTACGTACATGATCAAATAATCCGGTGTAGGTCGCGAGGTTGGATCGCGGTGTGCGACCAATTGGCTTCTGATCAACCTGCACCAATCTTTTAACTTTTTCCATTCCCTCCACGATTCTTCCCCCGATAGTCAAAACCGTCTCCTCCTGAAGTTTATCAGTTTCATTTTCTTCAGCCGGCAATACCTG
>JAATGW010000453.1 GCA_015654495.1 Chitinophagales bacterium | reverse complement strand
TCATAGTAAAATGCGTCCTGGTTATCCCAGAGCGAAATATCTTTTTTTCCGATATGATGCATCGTCTAACCGATATTCAGAAAATGCCGGAAAAAATTCTCAGCAGATTCTTCATAGGCCATATTATGTTCGGCAAGTGCGAGCGACATCCGCACCATCTTGATCGCATACATGGCCATCCAGCTCGTAGCATCCGCCTGTTGTAATTTCTTAATACCGGGCGGCATCTGGTTTCTGTCGAAGACCCCGATATTATCCAGACCAAGGAATCCACCTTCAAAAATATCTTCCCCATTGGAATCTTTCTGATTCACCCACCAGGTAAAATTCATCAGCAATTTCTGAAAAGCCCTTTCAAGAAAATCCCAGTCGGAAACACCGGTTTTTTTCTTGTCGGCCTCATACACATACCATACGCCCCATGCGTGAACGGGCGGGTTCACATCACTGAAATTCCATTCGTATGCGGGGATCTGTCCGTTGGGATGCATATAATATTCGCGCAACACCACAAGCAATTGTTGCTTTGCGAAATCAGGATCCACATGTACAAAAGTGGCGGCATGAAAAGCGAGGTCCCAGGCTGCAAACCAGGGATACTCCCATTTATCAGGCATAGAAATGATATTCCTGCAGGTAAGATGCTGCCAGTCGTAATTTCTTTTATGAATGCGATGCGGGGGCGTTTCATGCGGTTCGCCAAATAACCACTTGAATACATCGAGGTAGTAAAATTGTTTTGTCCAGAGTGCGCCGCTCACTGTACTCCGCAGCAGCGCCTTATGATATGCTGATAAAGTTTTCGGAGCAAGTCCATCATAGTACTCATCTGTTTCTGCAATGCGCATTGAAAAAATATCGTCAAAATCGGTCCAGGGTTTTTTTAACTGTATTTTACTTAGCCTCACTTTAAAGGTTTTCGATTTTCCTGGCTCGACGGTTTCCTTATACCAGATGGCTGATTTTGTGCCCTGCTTTTTTGGGTTGATGGAATGCTCGTGATGAATGATATAATTATTGATTCCGTCTTTTACAAATGCTGTATCATTGGAACGATGATACATGCGTTCATTATTGGTTTCGTTCTCACAAAAAAGCTGCTCACCATTTTCATGATAAAAGAAAAAACTGCCATTTCGGGACGAGTTGGCATGGAGGCAATCCTTCGAAACCGAACTGATCGCCGGTTTGTTGAAACGGGCATTGTGTTTCCAGAAATTACGGTACCAGAAATGAGGCAACACATGAATAACTGCAGCTTCCGGACCCCGGTTATATACAGTTATTTTCATAAGGATATCATTGATACCTGCCTTTGCATACTCAATATAGCAGTCGAAATAACGATTATCCTTAAACGCTGCTGTATCCAGTATCTCATACTCCGGGTTCAGGCGCCCAGTCCTGTTTTTCTCCAGCAGATCCAGATAAGGAAAAGCTTCCTGGGGATACTTATACAAAAACTTGCAGTAGGAATGGGTTGGTGACGAATCAAGATGGAAATAAAGCTCCTTTACATCTTCGCCATGATTGCCTTCACCGTTTGTCAGACCAAAAAGTCTTTCTTTTAAAATGGGATCTTTCCCATTCCAAAAAGCAGGAGCCAGGCAAAGCACCTGGTCGACATCACAGAAGCCGGCGATGCCTTCTTCGCCCCAACGATAGGCATAACTGCGCGCAAGATCGTGGTTTACAAATGTCCAGGCATTTCCTTCAGGGCTATAATCCTCCCTCACGGTACCCCACTGCCGCTCTGAAATATAGGGTCCCCATTTCTTCCAGTTCCGGTTATTTGCTGATTGCGAAAGACGCCTGTTTTCTACATTGTCGACCATATTAAAGTCAAAATATTTAATCTATTTGGATAATAGACTGGTTTTCTTTCAAAATATGGCCTTGCAATCGTTCAAATGGGAATATATTCAAAATATCAATATAAACGTTCAACGTTCAACGTTTAACGTTGAACGTATCTCCTACCCCGAATTCGGTTAGATCAGCGTGGTTCGGAATGGTTTAAATTGCATTCATTACGGTAACAAACCACGACCGGCAGTTACCAAACCATTGCTTGTTACAATAATCAAAACTCAACACTGCATCCCGCAATGTATATTCCAAAAATAAATCTGGCGACAGACAGAGAAGACATCATCAGTTTTGTGAAACGCTTCAGTTTCGCAACAGTCATTACATCAAAAAATAACCTGCCCGTTGCAACCCATCTGCCTTTTGTTATTTCCGAAGATGGAGAAAGCCTGATTCTTACATCGCATTTCGCAAAAGCAAATAATCAATGGGAAGATATTGAAGCCAATCCGGTACTTGTGATATTCACCGAACCTCATGCCTATATTTCACCAGCTAATTATACAAAAGACTTAAATGTTCCAACCTGGAATTATATTTCTGTACATGCATATGGCAAGGGGAAAATAATTACAGACACAGAAAATACCTACAGGATTCTTGAGTCCACTATTGCCAGTTATGAGCCCGGATACAGAAAACAATGGGATAATTTTCCTGAGGAGTACAAACTGAAAATGTCAAAAGGAATAGTGGCTTTTGAAATTACTGTAACTGACCTGCAGGCGAAGAAAAAGCTGAGCCAGAACAGATCAGAAATTGAGCAACAGAACATCATTAATAGTTTGTCAGAAAGCCAGGACAACAATGAACGAATGATTGCTGATTATATGAAGAGCAACCCAAAGCTGAATCAGTAAAAAACTTTTTATATCTTAAATTTTGCGGGGAAGTCGAGAATACGGAATGACGGGATGACGAAGACATACACGATGTATTTTTATCCAGCCTGGCTTTCCGGCTCCCCTTACCGGCAAAAGAAGGAAGTTATATAGTAGGAGGAAAGAAAAACAGTAGAAATTCTTACCCCCGGCTACAGACCGGTTTTCCGTATTCCCGGCGAAAAATCCGCAACACATGCTTCAGATCATACTAAATAAAGCGCAGTTATCAGATCTTGCTTTACTTCAACTCATCAGCAGGGAAACATTCTATGAATCATTCGCGGATCAGAATACAGAAGAGAATATGATGAAATTCCTGGATGAATTTTATTCCACAGAAAAACTAAAGCAGGAACTTATCAATCCGGAATCCTGGTTTTTTCTGGCGAGGCATGGTGAAAAGATTATTGGTTACCTCAAAATGAATACTGGTCATGCTCAGACAGAATTGAAAAGGGAAAACGGTCTTGAAATTGAACGCATTTATGTATTGAAAGAATACCAGGGAAAGAGTTTTGGCAAAATCCTTTTTGATAAAGCCCTTGAGATTGCAAGAGAAATTAATGTGGATTATCTCTGGCTCGGCGTTTGGGAAGAAAATACAAAAGCCATCAGGTTCTAT
>JAATGW010000518.1 GCA_015654495.1 Chitinophagales bacterium | reverse complement strand
GTTTTTCCATTTTGAATATGATAGTCACTGAGGGTTGAAGCTGTCAATGCCAGTTCATGATAGCTTAAAGTTGAGTCGCTCATCAATTGCTGGAAATAACGGGCAGCTTCTTCTTTCCTGCCATCGCGGATAAGCCGAAGGCCGCTGTAATAATTAAAAGCAAATGACGATCTGGAAAATAATAGTAAGGCGGAATCAATATATTCTTTGCCCTTTGAATTATAAGCGGGAGAATGATATTTATCGTTGTCGTAATCGGCCAGGTCATAGTAGTAACGGGCCATTAAAGTATAATATTCCGCTTTGAGACTATCCGGAAAATCAACGAACGTAACATTCCGGAGAGAATCATAGGCTTCCCTGAAAAGTCCCGTGGAAAGCAGGATAAAGCTAAGCCTTAAACGTGCCAGGTCTTTACGAACCGGATCATTGAGCTGAGCGGCTGTTTGCTGCATGATAGTGGCATACCGGTACGCAGAATCATAATGAAATACTTTGTACTCCTCATACAAACTCAGACTCAGATTAAATCTGGAATTGAGATCTTCATGATTAAGTGAGTCGAATGAATCTTTTAATGTCCTTATCACCTGCCCTTTTTGCAAATCATATCGCGCAGAGGCTTGAATTGTTTGATTCAACTCAGCAAGCTGGCCATCCAAATTTAATTGGGCACGCAGGTTTCCGTAAACCAGAAACAAAAAAAAACATATAATCCATTGCTTCATATCAGCCAGTCAGATTGAGGTAAACTTCCAACTTTTTTTGGAAAGAAGCTGAAGACAAATATAAAAAACGAATAGCCGGTAGCTGCAACGGATTTAACCATATGATTGTCAGCAACAGAAATCACCTTTTTATGAAGGGACTTAAATTTGGCGGATTGATTTTATTTGTGGCAATTGTGTCCTGCACTAAAACAAACCAGCGCTCAGCCGCTGAAATCGGTATCTCCGGCACCTGGAAACTCAAAGAAATAAACAGCAATGCATATTGGGGTGGACCATTTTCATGGCACGATATAGATGACGATGTGGTGGTCCGTTTCACGGAAGAAGGAAATTATTATCGCAAGCCTGCGGGTCAACCCAATTATATTCTCGAAGGCAAGTATGAAATCCTTCCGGATAACAGGCTGAAGGTGATTGCATCAGATCCGGCTAATGCTCAGCTAATCAACTATACGATTGAATATTATGTTGATGGTGATTCACTGATCCTGGGAACGGGCCGTACAGAAACGATAATCCAGGAGAAGTTCGTAAAAATTTAAACATGGATGGTCCAGGAATTACAATCCCCCGCGGTGCGGGGGATTGTTTATAAACAAAAGTCATTTTATTATATATTTTTTTTATTTCAATAATTCTTCGAGTTTAGATTCTTCAGCCTTATAGCTTGATTCATTCAAATATGTAATTATTTCTGATAACCGAACCATTTCCTGAGATCCCGCATATTTCAATGCATTAAAAAGGCGTTTAAAGCGATCGTCATTTTTACTGTTTACTGTCTTTGATTCCAACTTAAATAATTCTAAATCAACTGGAAGTTGAAAGTCCGCAATTGAAATGCCTACCTCTTCCACACATTTCCAAATAAAGCGTTCTATTGCAGGAACTATTTGTATTATATAGTGATGTTTGATTTTGTGTTTATGTAATATTAGACCAGTTGATCTACCAATAATGTTGAATTCAGCCAAATAGTCTACTTCTCTTTTATCTTTATCAATTATCCCAACAGCAAAGCGATCCACAAATTTTTCCTTCATCACCTTTGTAACCGTGCCACATGCTTTTTGATGGTTATATTGCGATTTAGGAGGCACCAATGTCTCTACAAGGTTAGTATCCAGATAACATTCGGGTATTATTGCCAGATCCATTAAGCATAACTTTCGTTGTTAGTAAACAAATCCACACCATTTTGATAAATTTCATGAAGTTCAGATTCGTTTAACTCCCTTAGTTTAGTTTCATGGTTTTCGTAACTAACTACAAAAACTCCTAAGTCTTGTCTGCTATTTTCCAGCAAATCATTTAAAATAAAAGGGCTATGTGTTGCAATTAAATACTGATTGTCATTTTTGTAAATCATTTCCTGTGTGAGATGAGTCATATACGGTGGAAAAGAATGCGCCTCAGGCTCTTCAAACAAAAGAATGCTATTGTTGTTAGATTCAATAGCCGCTTTGAAGAAAATAATACGCTGCAATGTATCGGCAATCGAATTATAAGGAATTAGGAAAATCTGATTATCTACATTAGATTGAATTATTTTCAAAGTCTGACTTCCTTTATCAAAAGCTATTTCCAGATTGTATTCTCTGAAGAGTTTAAGAACCTGACTTTTAAGTTTGTCGTAGTGTTCAATAATGTTCAAAAGGTTAAAACCAAATGGGGGCACAAGATATTTTGAATGCGAATGTCTGTATTTAACATCCGATTTAAAAACGTATTTTTTAATCGGAGGATCAAAAAAATCATTCTTTAAACCTCCTTTTACAATCAACTTTTCATCAACTCTATAAAAAAAAGAATTCCCGAAGAAATCTATATCTATTGATAAACCTTCTTTAGGATTATACCCCAACGTACATTTTCCAACATTAGTTGATACAATTGCATCATTTTTAACGCTTCCATTGTAAAATAATTCTGCTTCTGTCTCTAACCTTATTATGTTAGATATTTTTTTTGAAGTGTTTTCTCTAAGATATGGTATTGAGAATAAAGATAGGGCTTCGATAATATTCGATTTTCCGACATTTGGTTTGCCAATAAAAAGATTTATCCTATGCAGGTTGTCGATTCTCACTTTTCGAATCGATTTAAAATTTTCAATATCAATTTGTTTAATGAATTCCGCCATCATGGCAATTTAAACGAAAAATGTCACATTATTTTTTAGCCACTGCTTATAATCATTCCCTATTTAACGTTTTACCTTATTTTCGCGATCCTGAGACGCTTCATCAGTATATCGTTTGTTTGTATTTATCTGCTCTCCTTCGGAGAGGGGCACCAGCTGTTACGCATTCCGTACCTCGTGAAACATTTTCAGAAACACCAGCTCGCCGATCCGGCAATGACGGTAGTAAAATTTATACAAATCCACTATATCTACCCGATTCAGCAGACGGATGATTTTCAACAGGACCAGCAGCTTCCATTTCGCAGTATCGATTCCAATCTCCTGAATATCTCTCAGTGCGGCAACGAACCTCTGAAAATTGAATCTCCGGTTTTTAGTGATGACCCGTATGAATTTCATTGTTTCAATGAAATCAATCCTTCGCATTCAGAGAGCTTCGATATCTTCCAGCCTCCGCGCAACGCCTGATTCAATTTGTTTTGATTCAATTTTTTTAAGGCGTAAATCTTTTTTCATGCTTAATGCAGTTATCCGCTTTTCCGTAAGGAATAAGCTTATCATAGGATTATTTATTAGCGCACTCGTCGTAGCTGGTCTGATAAATCTGAAGAATCTTTCTATAGATGCACTGCCGGATATAACAAGTAATCAGGTACAGATCATAACAGTTTCTCCATCGCTGGCGGCACCGGAAGTAGAAAGGTTGATCACATTTCCGCTTGAACAATCAACTACAAGTATTCCCGGAGTAAGAGAAATGAGATCCATTTCCCGATTTGGTCTTTCTGTACTTACCATTGTTTTCGACGATGCAACCGATATCTAC
>JAATGW010000814.1 GCA_015654495.1 Chitinophagales bacterium | reverse complement strand
TCGAATGTCATCGGCAGCACTGGTTATGCAGGCTACAGGCGAACGTTTAACAGTAATATAAGCAGGCCTGGTTATAGTGTCATTACAGCCAAATTCGGTAGTAGCGGTTAGTGTTACGTTATAAATACTAGGGGCAGTATACTCATGTACAGTATGCTGTGCATTGGAAGTTTGCCCGTCGCCAAAATCCCAGAACCAGTTCGTGAATTTTCCAAGGCTTTTTGAAGTATCGGTAAATGCCACAATACCACGATCACAGAGCCTGGTAATATCAGTTTTAAACCCGGGGAATATCCTGATTACTTTGATGGTATCCTTTCCTAATACGGGTACCTGGCAACCTTTATCATCCTGAAGGATTATCTGTGGTAAATGTATTCCTGAATCGGTATAGGTATAATTCATCGTGAATGCCTTGCTCGGAATTACATCTCCGTTGGCAAAATCATAGAAAATACTATCGACATTCTGAGCTGTCACATTTACCACCACATCAAGTGGGCTACAGCCGCCCAATGGCGAATAAGTAAATGTTCCATTCGGACCGAAAACTGTAATTGTTTTATAGGCAGTATCTGTACAGCCACCCGGGCTTGTAATGATAAGTCTTGCAGTAAACACTCCAGGCAAAGAATAGGAGTGAACAGGATTAACCCGTCTGGACGCATTTCCATCACCAAAATCCCAGAGCATCTTCGATGTATCTGCGAAATTTCCGGTAAACGTAAAATCAACTTTCAAAGGCGGACAGGTCCCGATAGAATCGCTTACCGTAAATGCCGCATGGGGTGTATCTACCGTAATATAATTTATGCGGATTAATGAATCTTCGCAACCAAATCTGTCGCGGAGCTTAAGTTTTACAGTGTAGTCACCAACATTCTGGTAAGTGTATACCGGACTTTTTGCACCTTCAACTACAACGCCATTTCCGAAGCTCCATGTAAAATTGGAATTTGGAATTGACTGAGGTGAATTGTTTAAGAACTGAATTGGCTTGCCGGGACAGGTAACTGTATCCTGAGCTATAAAGGAAGCTTTGGGATCTGTTGTTGTAATGTAATTTCTTTGAACAAGCGAATCGGAACATCCTGCTGCATCTATTACTTTCAGTTTCACGCTGAATGTGCCCACACGACTGTAAATATGCTGAACATTTGTTTGAGTAGTATTGAGGATAACACCATCTCCAAAATCCCAGATCCTGTTTACAATATTCATTGATCCACCTGCAAAAGAAGTATCGGTAAAGTTTACTGACAATCCTTTACAGCCGCTCACGATGCCAGCGCCGAACTTTGCAGTCGGGCCGCCAATGCTGATCACTTTAGATGAGGAATCAAAACAGCCGTTATAATCGGTTATCCTTAATCTTGTTGTATAAGTTCCGTTCGGCACTCCTGCAAAACTATGATCTGAAATATTTGCTCCTTCAACGTATACACCATTGCCATAATCCCATTCATACTTGCCTACGGCAAATTCAGGAATAGCAGTTTTTGCAACAAACTGTGCGGATGTTCCGCGACAGATGATCGCAGGTGTTATGTTATATTCTGCTTTTTCATTTACAATATAAATCTTCTTCTCTACGGTATGAGAGCAGCCATCGTTGGAAACGGTGAGGCTTACTGTAAATTCACCTTCCGAAGGGAATGTATGTGTAGGTGTCTGCAATGTTGAAGTCTGTCCATCGCCAAAATTCCAGAACCATGAGCCGGGAGCGGGATTAATGGATTGGTCATTAAAGGTCATTGTACGCCGGTTATCACAGTCTATCTGGTAACCAAATTTCGCTATGGCGCCAATAACATGAATATAATCTTCACGGATCTTTTCGTTTCCGCAACCATTGTTAAAGGCAGTAAGGGCAACAGTGAAATAACCGGTATCTGAATAGGAGTGAGGTTCAGGGTGTTTATCTTTGGAAAATTGTCCATCACCAAAACTCCATAACCAACCCGTAACTGTACCTGTACTTTTATCAGTAAACTCAATAGGCTTACCGGCACATACACTCAGAGGATCTGCTGTAAAATCAGCAAGTGCTGCATTTTCTCCAACCTTAATACCGCTTACTAAAAAGGAATCACGGCATCCACCTCTTGTTGTAATGACGAGTTTGATTGTATAGTTCCCAAAATCATTATAGGTGACCGTTGGTTTTGCAATTGTACTGGTCGTTCCATTTCCAAAGTCCCAGAAATAGGATGCTATACCATCTGCTGCAACAACATCGATTTCCGGTTTTAATGTAAAGGGAATACAACCACTATCCGGTAAATTTTTTGCCGTGAAAACAGGCTTTGAAATATTGACAAGCGCCGTTTTTGTAAGCACCGAACGGCAGCCGTTACTGTTAGTTGCAGTAAGTTTTACATTGAATAGTCCATAGGTTGTATAGATCTTACTTGGGTTTGGATCTGTTGAAGTTGTTCCATCGCCAAAATCCCAGAGATAAGTTGTTGCACCGGTTGACTGGTTGGTGAATTTCACCGTAAATGGTGGTTTACATCCAACCGCAGTACCGTTGGTGAAAGCTGCCTTGGGAGTATCGAGTACTACAATCGGTTTTACGACAGAATCAATACAGGTTCCGAATTTGTTTCTGAGTTTTACACTATAGATTCCAGGAGTTGTATATACTTTGGGAAGCGGATCATATAATACAGAACTTCCACCGTCTCCAAAAGACCAGAATGAGCTATCCGGATCAGGTAAGGATTGATTTTTAAAATTTACAACCTGGCGGATACAGACAGTGTCAGGATTTGTAAAGCTGGATTGAACAGTGCTTGTAGGAATACTGATTGATTTCCTGGCTGTGTCAGAACATCCGGCATTGCTGGAAGCAATAAGTGTAACTGTAAAGTTCCCGGCAGTAGCGAAAATATTGGTCGGCTCCCTTTCGGTTGAGCTGTTACCATTTCCGAAATCCCATAAATAACTAAGTTGTCCCGGACCGGTACTGAGGTTTGTAAATTGCATATTTACCGGTGGTTTACATGCAGATGCTATCGGAGCAAAAAAATCTGTGGTAACACCAGGAGCAACTTTTATGTATTGCTGTTTTGCCAATGAACTTATACAACCAAGGTTTGTTCTTACAGTGAGGGATACAGTGAAATTTCCTGAGAAAGTATACCGGTGATTTGGTTCAGGTGAATTACTCACCGTACCGTCACCAAAATCCCAGAACCAGCTTATAATATCGTTAGTTGGGGTATTATTTTTAAAAGTCACATTCAACGGAAAACATCCCGCAGTATCATTAGTTTCAAAAGAGATTTCAGGCAATGCGAAAACAGTAATGTTTTTTATAACTGAATCCACACCTCCAGGTCCTCTTACCACGAGCTTGACGGGATAGACACCGGAATTAAAATAAGTTGCAGAAGGATTTCCGGAAGTAATTGATGTATTACCATTTCCGAAATCCCAGAAATAACTGCTGATGGTACCTGAGGATTTGTTTGTAAAATTTACTAACACTGGTGAACAACCCTCCGTCTTATTTGCTGTAAAATCAGCAACGACCTGAGCATGGGTGCGGTTCACGCCGGTTAGCAGCAATATCATCAGCCCGATATACTTCACAAGTTTCAAACGCTTTAAAAAATTTTAGTGTTGAATTGATGCGATAATGGTACTTTCTCAATTAAAAAAAATCAAGTGGATATCGGTGGCTTTTGTTATTGGATGATCCGTATTGAAAAACGAATAATTAATAGCTTAATTATGTAAGTCCGGGAAAAATAACTTTTCAAAGGAGTTTGGGGGGAGTTTCAACAGCAGAGCTGGAATTGCAGACCGTAATGCAAGAAACTACTTTTTCACCAGTTTTAAAAACGCAGTCCGGTTAGTATTGGTTGGCCGCGCTTCAACATAAGTGAAACTATTCTTAATGATCTTCCAGGTGTCGTTCATCCTTTTCAGGGTGTCATTGGTATTGGGAAAATTTGAGGCAATTGTTTCTGATTCAACATCTCCCAGCCAGGTTCCTACAGATTCTCCTGCTATATTGAATCCTTTTACTGAACCGTCTTTATAGAATTGAAATTCATATGCACCGAATTCGCCGGTGACGTCAACATTATTTTCTGTAAACTTTTCAACCACCCACCTTCCGTTGGTCATGGCTTCGATCACAATATTTGTCTTAATTTCTTCCTTTTTCTTTGCACAATGCGCGATTGTAATAGAAACGACCAGCAACAGGAGGAAATGCTGAGCTGTAAACAGTTTGTTCATATAATACTGGCGGTTAAGGTTTTGAACTTAGTGTCCAGGTATTCCGAAAACCGGCTCAATTCTAACGGATGAAGGGTGCTGATATTGCATAGTTCCAGACTGTTATAAAACTTTCCGTAATCATATACATTAACTTTCAGCCAATTCCTGATAGAATTGAACTGGCCCGTTTCTATTTCCTGCCGCCAATTATTATTTGTTGATTTATATGTGTCAAAAAACTGAACAGCGTAAAGGCTCCCCAGTGTATAAGTGGGGAAATAGCCAAAGCTGCCATGGGACCAGTGAATATCCTGTAAGCATCCTGATTTATAATCAGGTACATCCAGCCCGAGATAATCTTTGTACAACTGATTCCATCGTTCCGGAATTTCAGCAACGGATAAAGCACCTTCCATCAATTCTTTTTCAATTTCATACCTGATCAGCACATGATAATGATAGGTAACCTCATCTGATTCGGTTCGGATTAAAGTCGGTTTAACCTTATTTACTGCCCGGTAGAAAGTTTGAAGATCCGTTTTGCCAAATTTTTCCGGGTCATACAATCTTAATTTCTCCAGCAAAAATCCGCAGAAATGAATACTTCTTCCCACACAATTTTCCCAAAGTCTGCTCTGTGATTCATGTATACTTAGTGAACAGGCTTCACCCAAAGGCAAACCTGATTCATTCTGTGGAAGACCTTGCTCATATAAGCCATGACCACCCTCATGAATACAACTCCATAACATCCCTGAAAAATTCGATTCATTTATTCTGGTAGTAAGCCTTACATCAGTGGGATGAAAACTGATTGTAAACGGATGTTCTGAAATATCCTGCCGGCCGAACTGAAAGTCAAACCCCATGAGTTCCAATACTTCTATACCGAGTTTCCATTGCAGATCTTTCTTCATTGAAAAATCGAAGGCAGGTTCTTCATCATAAGTAATTAAATCCGGAAGTATTTTCTTAAGGACTTTTTTCAGATCCTGAAATAATTTATCAGTTACTTCTACAGTCAGGCCTTTGTCATGCTCATCAAGATGCGCGTTGTATATATGTCCCTTAAAACCAAGTATATGAGCTTCTTCTTTTTTTAATTGTAAAAGTTTTTCCAACTCAGGTTTAAAAACTACGAAATCGTTTTTTTTGCGGGCCTCCATCCAGGCATGAAATGAACGCGTAATCTGTTCACTCATATTCCGGACAAAAGCAGGGGAGTATTTTTTGTTCTTATTATAATCGTCAAGCGTGAGAGAAATATTCTTTTTTTCTTTCTCAGTCAGATCCCCGGAACCATTCAGTTCCTGGAGTAAATCGCCAAGTTCGTCAGAGGAGAAATGTGCATGGGCAATTTCCGAAAGCGTAGCAATCTGCCTGCCCCTCGCTTCGGCTGCTCCGGCCGGAAGATAAGTTTCCTGATCCCATTGCAGAACTGCGCCGGCATTTCGTATGTCGGCGATTTTATTCATGAATTCCACATACCTGGAATACCGGGTTGCAGCGTCTGGTTTCAATGGTAAGTTTTTAAGGAAAGACAAATATAGGGGATTAGTTTTCCCCAAAAAACACACAATTTTAAATGAAGTCCTGGACGTTCAACGTTCAACGTTTAACATTGAACGGCTGTTTCCACTTCGACCTTCGGCCTTCACACTTCCTACTTCACAAGGTAGGTTTCCCACCCATCGTAACGGCCATGGTATTTGCGTGCGAGTTGCCAGAGCGGGATCAGTACGCGGTCGATATAGGAATAATCAGGAACATCATCTTTTTCAATATGTAACAGGTAAGGGAACTCCCCATCGCCGGCTTTGTCCGGCATTGCTGTTATAGTAAATGCACTCACGCCGGCATTTCTCAGGAATTCATCTCTTGAAGATTTTGTTTTGAACATCAGCAAATGATCTACTTTCCTCGAGGCAACCAGCGAATCGCCTTGTTTGTGCAGGTAATCAATTAACCGGCGGTTCTGGATTTTTTCAAAGTCCTCAGGTGAAGGATATAAAACGGTAAAATAATTAGTCCAGCTTTTGTCTTCTTTGGCCTGTGTAAGCCATTTATATTCTGAAAAAGCGGCCATTCCCTGTTTTACTGCAGATACAAACTGAATAGTATCCAGAGCGTAAAAATAGAATTCACGCAATCCCCTTTGTGTAAACCTGCCTGTATAAATTGCGCCGTTATTCTTTGCCAGTTGTTCTACAAGTTTGTCTTCCATTTCGTCCAGTAAAGGTGTTTCTATGGAAGATGGGAGCCCGTTTTTATCAGGATACCGCAGGGTGGTTCTTATAATAATTACAAATGGCCTTTCGCGGATCGGTGCTTTGTTGCCTAGTGACAGGTCTACAATTATACTCACCGGCTTCTTGTTAACTTCCAGGAGATATGCATCCCAATCACCCTGGTTTTGCTGCCCGGATACGGTAGTCGAAATTAAAGTCAGCAATGCCATCAGCCATTTTATCATCAGTATACATACTTTTGGGTGGGGCGAAAGTAATTTCAATTCGCCAAAAGACTCCCGGAATATGATTACAGGGGACATTATTAACTTTTTGGAAACAGTAGCTCCGCCGGCCCTGCAGGAAGATTATGACAATGCCGGCCTTATATTCGGCAATCCTGATTCTGTATGTATGAAACTGCTGGTTTGCCTCGATATAACAGATGAAGTAATTGAGGAAGCAAAAATCAACGGTGCCAACCTGATCATATCCCATCATCCGGTGGTATTCCGCGGCATTAAGAAATTTAACGAAAAACAGATCAGCAGCAGGTTGTTGATCAAAGCAATCAGGGAAAATATCCAGGTATATGCGATACATACCAACCTGGACAATGCCTGGGGTGGAGTGAGTTTCCGAATGGCGGACAAATTGAAACTGATAAACAGGTCCGTACTTGAGCCCAAAACCGGGATGCTTAAGAAATTGTTCTGTTTTGTCCCGGTTCAGTCGGTTGAAAAGGTAAGAAATGCTCTTTTTGTTGCCGGAGCCGGTGAAATTGGTGCTTATTCTGAATGCAGTTTCAGCAGTGAAGGCAAGGGTACTTTCAAAGCCGGAAAAGGAACCGAACCCTTTGTAGGGGAGCAGGGTATCCGGCATACCGAACCTGAGTTCAAACTGGAATTGATCTATCCCGCTTATCGGGAAGCTTTTATTATCCGGGCACTCCTGGCTTCCCATCCCTATGAAGAAGTAGCTTATGACATTGTTGAGCTGACCAATCCGTTTTACCGTGCCGGGTCGGGACTTGTGGGTGATTTGCCGGCAGAACTGTCAACTGAAGCATTTTTAAGAGAATTAAAACAACAATTTGATGCTACTGTCGTGCGGCACACAAGGCTTGTAACAGAACGGATCAAGAGAGTAGCCCTCTGTGGCGGTGCTGGTAGTTTCCTGATTTCCAAGGCGATAGCAAGCAGAGCAGACATTTTTATAACAGCCGATCTGAAGTATCATGATTATTTCGAGGCAGACGGGAAAATAATCCTTGCTGATATCGGGCACTATGAGAGCGAGCAGTTCACAAGCGATCTGCTTGTTGACCTATTGAAAGAAAAATTTCCTAACTTTGCCGTCCTTAAAACCGGTGTACTCACCAATCCTGTCAAATATTTTTTATAAACTATT
>JAATGW010000763.1 GCA_015654495.1 Chitinophagales bacterium | reverse complement strand
GTGCCAGGGGTTACCGGATAGAATCCCAGGGCGGAAAAAATATACCAGGCCGATGTCTGTCCCGTATCCTCAACACCACAATATCATGCAGGTCCTGCATTGTACAAACGATCCATAATCTCTCTCACCCAATACTGGGACTTCCATGGCGCACCTGCATAGTTATACAAATAAACAACATGCTGCATCGGCTGATTGCCGTGTACATACTGACCCATATTTACAATCTGCATTTCGCGCATCTCGTGAATTACATATCCATACCAGCTTTCATCAAATATGGGCGGCAGGCTAAATACGGAATCCAGCTTATTCACAAACTTATCCTTTCCTCCAAAAAGTTTAATCAGTCCGCTCATATCATTTACCGTTGCCCAGGTATAATGCCAGCTATTTCCTTCAGTAAAAGCGTCGCCCCATTTAAAAGGATTGAATGGCGACTGAAAACTACCATCTTTATTTTTACCACGCATCAGACCTGTGGAGGGATCGTAATGTTTTTTGTAGTTCATAGAACGTTTCGCAAAAAGATCGATTTCCTCTTTTGGTCTGTTCAGCGCTTTTGCCAGCTCATGTATTGTGAAATCAAGATAAGCATACTCGAGAGTTCGTGCGGTGTTTTCTTTCACACCCACATCATAAGGAACATATCCAAGCTGATTGTAATAGGTAACACCCAAACGGCCTACTGACCTGATATCTTTCGGAGGCTCACTAACTGTATTCTTCAGAATGCCTTCATACAACTTATTAATATCGTATCCGCGAATACCTTTGATATAAGCATCAGAAATTAAGGCTGCCGAATAGGCGCCAAATGTAACCCCGCGGTGATGACCGGGGCTTGTCCATTCCGGAAGCCAGCCACTTTCATTATAGGCATTTACCAGGCCCTGCAAAATCTGGGAGTAAAGCTCGGGATACATCAGACTAAAAAAAGGAAACAATGCGCGGAAAGTATCGAAAAATCCATTGTCGGTATAAAGATAACCCGGTAAAACCTGGCCATTGAACGGACTATAATGCATTATTTTTCCGGACGCATCTATCTCAAAAAATTTTCGTGGGAATAACATGCAACGGTAAAGACAGGAATAAAATGTGCGCGCCTGATCAATGGTGGCACCTTCGATCGCCATTTTAGACAATTCTTTATTCCAGATAGCTTTTGATCTTTCTTTTATGGTATTGAAATCCGCGTTCCCAACTTCAAGCAGATTTCTCTCTGCCTGTTCAGGACTGATAAAAGAAGAAGCCACTTTAACTTCAATTTTTTCATGGGCTGCGGTTTTATAACTGATCACCGCTCCAACATGATTGGCCGTTTCTTCAAGTTTACCGGAAGAAAGAATGCTGTCTTTAAAAGTAGCTGAATTCAGAAATCCTTTCGGAAAAATGAGAACAAAATAGTTTCTGAAATTCTGAGGAACGCTGCCTTTGTTTTTTGTTGTGTACCCAACAATTTTATTCTGTTCGGGAATAATTTTTATTGAAGAACCCATATCCAATGCATCAACTACTATGAATGCGCTATCGGTTGCAGGAAAAGTAAAGCGCAATACAGCAGCCCGCTCTGTGGTTGTGATCTCTGCAGTTGTATTGTATTCCGCGAGGTATACGCTGTAATAATGGGGTTGAGCGATTTCTGTTTTGTGAGAGAACCAGCTCGCGCGATCATCTTCGGTAAATTTAATTTTTCCGACTCCCGGCATAACAGCAAACTGACCATAATCGCCGATCCAGTTACTGGCCTGATGTGTTTGTTTGAAGCCGCGGATCTTGTCGCTATTATATTCATACATAAATGGCGCACCTGCCTTTCCCGTTTGAGGTGTCCAGAAATTCATACCCCAGGGTACAGCAATGGCGGGATAGGTATTTCCATTGGACAGGATCATTTTTGAATCCGCTCCAACCATTGTGCTTACGTAATCGAGCGGCTCACCGAACTTCCCGATGATCTGGGCCTGCAACAACAAGGGTGCTGCAGCGATGAGTATAACAGATATTTTTTTCAGCAGGTTCATACTATTTTTATTTCGCACGATTCTCAATATCGACTGGTTGAATGTTAAGAAAAGAAGGTGGCAATGTTGATTCATCAGCACCCCATTTTTTATTTGGCAATTTTCCCATCACCATTTTTAAAACACCGCCATTCATAATTTCATCATGGGTAAACCATGAACGGTTGAGAGGTTTGCCGTTAAGGGTTGCAGACTGGATATACTTATTTTCTGCTGAATTATTTTCTGTTTCGATCGTGAATTTTTTATTCGCAGATAAACTGATCGTTGCTTTGTCAAAAACAGGACTACCGATATGATATATAGGAATGCCGGGCGTTACAGGAAAAAATCCGAGCATAGAAAAAATAATAAACGGCGAAGTTCCACCTCCATCTTCATCACCGGGATATCCGAAAATATTATCCGGAAACCAGGATTCCAAAAGCATGCGCACGCGTTTCTGTGTCTTCCACGGACTACCCAGATTATTGTATAAGTAGGGAATAAAAAATCCCATTTCATTTCCCATGGAATACTGGCCTACAAGACCACTCGCATCAGGTTGGATTACCCAGAAATGAGGTTTATCAATGCCTATATTTTCCCTGAAAAGCTGATCCAGCTTCGCTTCTGCAGCTTTTCGGCCACCCATCATGGCAAAAAGATTATCCAGGTCCTGGCGTGCATGCCAGTTGAAAGTATAGGCATTATTTTCAGTATAGTACTCACGGCCCGCAAGGCTGGGATTCATAGGTTCTATCCAATTACCAGATGAATCTCTGGGCCACATGAATCCTTTTTCAGAACGGTATACTTTTTTATAATTCTGCGCACGTTCCATCAGTAGCGGTTTATCCTTACCGTTACCTGAGACTTCTGCCAGTTGTGCAACAGCCCAGTCTCCATAACTGGTTTCCATTGTTACTGAAACTGATTGCCGGCGTTCCCAGGGATTTACGATCTCTTTTACATATTCTTTCTCATTTTCGTACAATCCCGGCAGGTAACCTTTCCTGTTATAAATTGAATCAAGCCACGAAATAGCCGGCCCATTCTGCCATGGCAGAATAGTAGCTTCCAATGCATTTTTCTTCAGGCCTTCGTATGCTTTTTTTATATCAAAGTCGCGGATACCCTTGCTCCAGGCGTCTGCCATCCAAACCGCAGTATAATTGCCCGTCATCGCGGGCCAGTCACCATCTATCAATGCAAAGCCCGGCATCCATCCCCCCTGTTCATACATTTTGATATAGGAACGGATAAAATGTTTTTGTTTCTCCGGATTCAGTATCATCTGCATTGGGAAAAGTCCGATTGAAAAATCGTAAATCCATGCATCAACATAAAAAGGTTCCGTTGATTCATGCACTTTTTTATCATAAGCACTATAATATTTTCCATACTCGTTGATATCG
>JAATGW010000233.1 GCA_015654495.1 Chitinophagales bacterium | reverse complement strand
TGAAATCCTTATGAAGAAACCGGATCGCCCTGCTGAAAGATGAACTGTAATGAACAGTAGTTATCCTGCTGCATGCATGGCTGTTTTCGTTAAATAGGCTGATCATTTCAGTTGGTTTTAGCTCAGATCGAATTCAAATTTTCATTTCTTATTGAGGACTGTTTTTCTGTTCACAATTAAGCTAACCGTAATAACGCAGTACCTCTCCGGCAACGATTTCTCCGCTGATCAATGCGGGTGGAACACCGGGTCCCGGCACAGTGAGTTGACCGGTGAAAAAGAGATTTTTCAGTTTTCTGCTTCTGCATACTGGCTTCAGAAATGCAGTCTGTCCAAGCGTATTTGCGAGTCCATACGCGTTTCCTTTATACGCGTGATATTCTTTTTCGAAGTCTGAAGGCCCGAATGTTTTTTTATACAGAATGTGATTGCGTATGTCAATTCCGGTATGAGTCACCAGTCTTGATGCAATTTTATTAAAATAACTTTCCCGGACCTCATCGCTATCACCTTTTATACCGGCTGATACGGGGATGAGAATAAACAGATTTTCACATCCTTCCGGTGCCTGACCGGGATCCGTAACCGAAACCGTGCTCAGGTAGAAAAGTGGGTCTGTGGGCCATGCCGGGTTTGAATAAATATCAGCCGCGTGCGCATCAAATTTTGTGTCAAAAAAAAGGGTATGATGGCGAAGGCCGGAAATTTTCCTGTTGATCCCTATATAATACAAAAGACAGGATGGGGCCATTTTTCTGCCTGACCAGTAATTTTCGGAATAACCACGCGAAGATTTTTTCAGAAGGTCATGTTCCACGTGATGATAATCCGCACCTCCAATAACTACGTCGGCTTCATGGATTTTTCCATCTTCCGTAAGAACTCTTTTAACAGTTTTATTATCACTTATTATTTCTTTTGCAGCAACGCCATAATGAAAAACAACGCCCTGTTCTCTTGCCAGTTTCTCCATTGATTCAACGATGCTGAACATTCCTCCTTTCGGATACCAGGTGCCCAGCATAATATCCGCATAATTCATTAAACTATATAATGCCGGAGTATTCTGCGGAAGCGCACCAAGAAACAGAATTGGGAATGATAAGATCTGCCTGAGATGCGGATGTTTGAAATGTTCTGAAATGTGGGTGCTGACAGATGAAAAAATATCCATGCGGAAAACGTTCTTCACCACCTCCCAATCCGCGAATTCAAGAATTGAATGGCCGGGTTTATATACCATTTTTTGCATCCCCGTCAGGTATTTAAACGCGGCTTCTTTCAGGTATTTATCGAGTTGTTTGCCGGCCCCCGCTTCAACAGATTCAAACCAGCTCTTTACCAGTTCATAGTCTGCAGGAATATCAACGAAGCCCTCATCAAAATAAATCCTGTATGAAGGATCAAGCCTTTTGAGTGAATACATTTCAGCAACTGTTTTGCCGAAACATGCAAAAAAATGTTCGAAAACATCAGGCATCCAGTACCAGCTCGGACCCATATCAAAATGGAAACCCTTAGCGCTAAGCCTCCGCGCCCTTCCACCCGGCTGCAGATTTTTTTCAATCACCGCCACCTCCCAGCCAGCCTTTGACATGAAACATGCCGCAGACAGTCCGGCAAAGCCGCTTCCGATAATCACCACTTTTTTTGACAAGTACTGGCAGTTAATATTTGCTTATATGCGCTTTCAACAGACGGCGGGCAAAATGAATCCTGCTTTTAATGGTTCCCAAAGGCTCTTCCAGAGCATCCGCAATTTCATTGTATTTATACCCTTCAAAATACAACATAAAGGGCTGTCTGAAAATCTGCGGGAGCTCATAAATAGCGGCATAAATCTCTTTGACCCGAAGATTGGCTTCCGCGTCATTCTGAGTTGTTGACTGCTGATAATTCAGCAGAAAATCATTAGAGGAACTATCGAAAATAGTATTCTGTTTGGCTTTGCGGCGGTAATTGTTGATGAAGATGTTCCGCATGATGGTGTAAAGCCAGGCGCGAACATTTGTACCTACGCTGTATTTTTCCTGGTTTGCCAGCGCGCGGTACATGGTTTCCTGCATCAGGTCTTTTGCTGTTTCCTGGTCCTTAGTAAGGGTAATGGCGAAAGGTTTCAGAAAATCGGCATTTTTCAATAGCATCTGATCAAATTCCAGGGTAGACATGGTCACTTTGTTTAAGCGATTGGTATGGTAAATTAAACAAACTTAGTAATCTTTCCAAAAATTCTTCTCCTGAAGAAAAAAATTCCTGGAAGCACCGGGTACTGTTAAACAGGAACCGGGGAACTTCGATAAAAACTGCAAATACCAGACCCGGGGTTGCCTGGGGTCCAATAAAAAATCATTCTGCATTTGCTAAAGAAGGGCATTTATCTGACTAATCATTAATTCCCTAACTTGCTGATTTTTTATCTACGATAAAATCTTGCAATTTGGTTTTGGTGAAGATGATATTCAGTTAAACCATACACTTTCCTAAGCTTTTAAAATTCAATGAATTTAACAATTGTTACGCCCGTTTATAATGATTGGGAAAGCTTTAAAATCCTTTTGCAGAAAATTGATACCGCACTTTCCGGACGGTTTAATTTCGTTAATGTTATTGCCGTAAATGATTGTTCGTCAGATTTATTTGAGAAAGGTGAATCAATTCCTCAGCGTATAAAACTAACTGTTCTTGACCTCGCAATTAATGTCGGACATCAACGTGCAATTATCATCGGGCTTTGTTATACCTCGCAAACTGCAGTTGAAAATGGTTTTACTGTGGTAATGGATTCCGATGGTGAGGATCAGCCTGAAGAAATTGAAAATCTATTGAATGCAGGAATAAATGACTCTTCAAAAAAAATTGTTTTTGCAGGAAGGCACAAAAGATCAGAAGGATTAAAATTCCGGATTCTATATGTTCTGTATAAGTGGCTATTTCAGGGATTAACAGGAAGGAATATCCGATTCGGCAATTTCAGTTGTTTACCTAACAGGCTTTTGCCACGGATTATTCATAATTCCGATTTCTGGAATCACTATTCGGCTTCGATTATTAAATCAAAAATGCCATACATGTCAATCCCCACGCGAAGGGGTAAACGTTATTCCGGCACATCAAAAATGAATTTTAATAACCTGATAGTGCACGGCCTGAGTTCATTATCACTTTACCTCGACGTGATTATTGTAAGGTTTCTGAAAGTTTCTTTTTTTGCACTCTTACTTGTGCTGGGTTCACTTTCTGTAATACTTTATATAAGATATTTTACTCCTCTTGCAATTCCAGGCTGGGCCTCTTCCGTTTTTACGATAATTGTAAATATCCTGGTCACTATTTCATTGTTTACCTTTCTGGTAATCTTACAGCACCTGAGCAGCAGGAGTCAGAATCCCGTTCCTCCGGTTAAATATTATAAAGACATCATTTTAGATACTAAAATATTCTAATGAATAATTCTGATTATATCGGGCAGGAACTGGATGTGTTTAAAGAAGCCGTTAACTGGAAAACTTATTGGCTCAAACATGTTAAGTCCTATATAAATGGGAAAGTGCTTGAGGTTGGTGCAGGTTTGGGTGTAAATACAAAAATGATCATTGAAGAATGTTCTGATATCAATTCCCTTACCGCTATTGAACCGGATAATAAGCTGGCTAGTCAGATCCTGGATTATGTTGGCCCTGTCCACAATAACCTTACCATAAAAAATTGTTACACAAGTGATCTGGATCCCGCAGAAAAATTTGATACCATAATGTACATTGATGTGATTGAACATATTGAAGATGATAAGGGCGAGATTGCAAGAGCCGAAGCATTGCTGAAAGACAATGGACACCTGATTGTATTGGTTCCCGCACACAATTATGTTTTCAGTCCTTTTGATAAAGCGATCGGGCATTTCCGTCGTTACGATAAAAAAATGCTTCGTAAAGTGGCAAGCGGCAATATGAACCTCAGAAGGATTTTCTATCTTGATTCCTTAGGACTTTTAGCCTCCCTGGTTAATAAATATTTCCTGAAGCAATCCTATCCTACTAAACAGCAGGTATTAAAATGGGACAGGCTTATTGTACCACTTTCTAAAGTGAGTGATAAAATTATTCTGCACTCAAATGGCAAATCTCTGATCGGTATATGGCAAAAATCAAGCAACTAGTTCCGGATTTTATTTTCATAGCCTATACAATCGTTCTGGGAGTAATCCTGTTTCTGATTTATCTGGCCTGGATTTCAAAAGGTGAGGTCAGGGGAGTTGAATCGAATGTATTATATGGCATTGAGCTTATTCTGGAGAACAATAACAGCCTTTATCCGAATCCCGAAGATCTTCCATATGGTGTAAACCAGTACTCACCGCTGTATTATGTTATCAATGATTTTCTCCTTACTTCACTGGGTGCGCATGACTGGTCTTACCAAAAAGTCTGGACTTTTTTGAGGATTATTTCCACTTTCTTTCTCCTGGCAACAATCGTTATTCTGTACCGGCACTTAGAAAAAAGAAATGGGATGTCCAGATCTGCAAGTGCACTTTTTGCTTCCACGTTTATAGTATTGACATTCCCCTGGTATTCCATTTCCCGACCGGACGTGTTAGTCGTATTCTTTCTGGCAGCAACGATATATACATGCTATAACTATTTTTTATTTCCTGATCGTAAAAAAGCTGTTCTTATCGGGCTGCTTCTTGCATTAAGCATTGCGGCGAAAATAAACTCTAACATCTTTATAATCGGTTTGTATTTCCTGATCAGGAAGGATTGGAAAGGAGTGATATACCTGAGCATCGGATTTTTACTGACTTTCCTGGCTACGCTGATGCTTTTGTATTTTGCAGGATACGATCTGACTTTCGCAAAGAAGAACATAATTGATGGTGTCAATAACGGCTATAATATCCAATTTGCAATCGGAAGGGTTTACCATTATTTCTTTCTTTATTTTTCAGTACTTATACTTGGAGTAAGTTATCTGATAGGAAAGAAATGGAAGGAAATAAAAGTCTCCCCCCAACAACAATTTTTTTCTTTTCTTATTTTTTGTGCAATTGTGAATCTGATATATTCCTTCGTTACTGCAGTAAAAATCGGATCTGGGATAAATTATTTCAACGAATTTCTACTTTATCTCCTTTTTATAATTGCATATTTGTGCCAATATATTTATAAGAAGTCGCAAAAGACAATACTTGCACTGTTACTGATTTATACTACTGGTATCGCCTTATTTCATTATCGTTATTACTATCATATTTTAAAAGACCAGAGGTCTATTCCTGCCGCACAGTTAAATGAAGTAAAAAACATTGTCACATTCCTCAATAATAACCTGGCCTCTGAATATTATATTTCAAAAAGCAGGAGGGTGAGCCTTTCCTTACCGGAAAAGGTTATATTCTTTCCTACCGACGTACATCGGTTAAATTATCCGCGAAAAGTATATGATTATTCCAGCCTGACTTCAAATCTTAATGCCGGTAAAATTAAATACCTGGTGACTACGGACTCACTCGGCGATTTTTATGGAGCGAATCTCAAAGAATATTTTTTACGTGATACTACATTTGGAAGTTTTATTATTTACAGAAATAAGAAAACTGTGCAGAATTGATAATTATGAAATAGATTTTCTCATAATAGTGTAGCTACATATTCAATTACTTCGGGCAGTGATTTTCTGAAGATTATTTTTTCGGGCAACCTTTTTTCATAGGTCATTGCAAGCCGCCCTGAAATTATCATTGGAGTCTGATCGAATTTTTTTGAAGCCTGCGAAATAAACCGCTCGAAACCGAAACCATTTGCAGTACTGGTTATATGGGAGTACATGAAATCGGGTGCTTTCATTTTAACAACAAAAGCTATATCCTCCAGCGGAATATTTGCACCAAGATAAATCACCCTGATACCTCTGTTTTTAAAAAGAAACTGCATATACAACAGGGCAAGTTCATGGTACTCCCCTTCCGGCAAAAACAGCAGTCCTGATTTGTTCTGGTCCAGTACCGGTACAAGTGAATCTGTACCCACAAGAATCTTCTGTCTTACAATATTTGACACAAGGTGTTCCTGAGCAGGATTAATATGCCCAGCCATCCACAACACACCGATTCTTTCCATAAAAGGGAAAATGATCTGTTGTATCGTTTTCTCTATTCCGCGGGAACCGATATGATTGTCAAGCGCATCTTCGAAACGTTCAAGGTCCATTTCGATCATTGCCTGAATGAGTTCATGAATCACCCTTTCCTGCAATGCCTGCAGATTACTCAGCTGCAGTATCTTATTGTTGATTTCCTCTTCACTCATCCGGTCGATATGCGAAATCTTATAGCCGAATTTGTTAAGGAGGGAAATGTTCAGGATCTTCTTTAGCTCATCATTTGTATAATAGCGGATATTGGTCTGAGTACGGCCAGGCTTGAGGAAGTGATAGCGCTGTTCCCATATACGGATGGTATGGGCCTTTATTCCTGTCAGATTTTCCAGATCCTTTATTGTAAACGCATTCATATCCGGATAACAGGCAGGGGCAGATTTTGTTTAAGTGAAACTGCGATAATCTGCAAATGTGTTTGACAAAACAAACCAACGGAAAAATCCGGCCTGAATGAGCAGTTTTATTGGCTCATTCCAAACTCCTCGTAAAAACTAATTAGGGCCTGCTGTTTATGTCCAAATAATTTTAATTCGCCTATGCTATTTGTGATTTTTTCCATGATATAAAAAATGATTGAACTTTCGGCCCCGCTATTGCCACGGATTGAAATCCGTGGCTAGAAGATCATCGAGCCTACGGCTCTGTTTTTGAT
>JAATGW010000242.1 GCA_015654495.1 Chitinophagales bacterium | reverse complement strand
TTCTCTTTCTTCATCAAATAATTTTTGTTTATCTTCTAAAGTTTTTAATTGTACTTCAAATTCAAAATTCTTGGATTACACCTACATGGAGCATTCGCCTATGTTCCCCTGATAAACCGGAGAATTCCGATTATAACGGATGACTATGTTACTACCGAATTCGGAACCGGTGCTCTGAAAGTTACTCCGGCACATGACATGAACGACTATACACTTGGTGAAAAACACAAGCTGGAAGTAATAGATATTCTGGATGAAGATGGCACACTGAATGCAGACGCGCAGCTTTATACCGGCACCGATCGTTTTGAGGCCCGCAAACTTATCGTAAAAGACCTGGAAGCAGCAGGGCAACTGCTCAAAATTCAGGATTATACCAACCAGATCGGATTTTCTGAACGTACAGATGTTGTGGTGGAACCCAGGCTCAGTTTGCAGTGGTGGGTTGCGATGAAAAAAATAAACGGGCCTGCATTGAAAGCCGTGATGGATGATGAAATAAAATTCTATCCGTCGAAATTTAAAAATCTGTACAGGCACTGGATGGAAAATATCCATGACTGGTGTATCAGCCGCCAGCTTTGGTGGGGTCACAGGATTCCGGCCTGGTTTGATGCTGAAGGACGATATGTGGTTGCAATTGATGAAAAGGAAGCACTTAAAAAATTCAGTAAAAAATTCGGCGTTACTGATCCGGTATTGCAGCAGGATGAGGCATGCCTTGATACCTGGTTTTCATCCTGGCTCTGGCCATTCGAAGTATTTCACGGATTATCAGATCCCGGAAACAAAGACGTAAAATATTATTATCCTACAAATACCCTGGTCACTGCTCCTGAAATTATTTTCTTCTGGGTAGCCCGTATGATCATGGCAGGTTTTGAATACACAGGAGAAAAACCTTTCAGCGAAGTTTATTTTACCGGTATTGTACGGGACAATCAGGGCCGGAAAATGAGTAAGCAATTAGGCAACTCGCCTGATTTATTGCAGATGATTGATGATATCGGTGCTGATGCAGTTCGCTTTGGTATATTGATTGCATCGCCAGCCGGCAACGATTTGCTTTGGGATCCGGCCAGCAATGAACAGGGTCGCCATTTCATAAATAAAATATGGAATGCGCTGAAGCTTATCAAAATCTGGCAGGAAAGAGCAGGTCAGCAAACTGATGCAGCTTCCGAACCCAGTGGAGATGAATGGGCCCATGGCTGGTTCAGAGCGAGATTAAATCAGGTAAGACGCGAAGTGGATCAGTTGATGTTGCAATTTAAACTCAGCGAAGCGCTAAAAACAATCTACTCGCTGATCTGGGATGATTACTGCAGCTGGTATCTGGAATGGATAAAACCTGCTCCCGATACCACAATGCCCGAAGCGACGATCAATGTTGCTGTTTCTTTTTTTGATGAATTACTCGAAATACTTCATCCCTTCCTCCCATTTGTTACCGAAGAAATTTACCATCAGCTAAAGGACAGGAATCCAGGAGATGATCTTTGCGTGAGGCAGGTGGTACCGGTTGCAGGGATAACTGAACAGATCGACGGAATCAGTGTTGAACAATGGCTGCAGGAAGGAGTTTTTCTGAAATCAGCAATCAGCGCAATCCGCGATGCAAGAGTAAAAGCGCAGCTGAAATCACGCGACCGGATTGAATTATTTTATCAGGGTGAGGAAGAAAAAATTCTAAACAGAACTACAGGTATACTTTCACGTCAGGCAAACGCTTCCGTTTCACCCGGCGTAATCAGCAATCCAATCGCAGGAAGTATTCCCGTAGTTGCGGGAAAAAACCGCTTCTATATTGTATCTGCAGTTCCTGTTGATACAGGTGCCCAAAAAGAAGAATTGACCAGGGAGCTCGAATACCTGAAAGGATTTCTTGATTCAGTGAACAGGAAACTGAGTAACGAAAAATTTGTTTCAAAAGCGAAACCGGAGGTTGTAGATTCTGAGAAAAAGAAAAGGGAAGATGCAGAAGAAAAAATAAAAATTCTGGAACAGAGTCTGGCCGGATTAGCCTGATCCTCCAGGCCAATGTCGTTAAATTAAGAACTGTTTTGAAAGGCAGGGCTGGACAGACCCCCGACCTGCGCAGGAGCACTGCGCAGTCAAAAGCGTAAACGAAATGAAGGCGTGAAAGCGTCCCGCTGTATTCTTTCCCGGCTCTTCGTCTTCCCGGCCTGTATTTTAAACCGATGGGCCAACCTGACGACATTGGCCCGCCAGGTTGCGTCGCAACTAAGTTGAGATTCAGGAAAAGAAATCAGCAATCCGGCCATCTGAGCACCCATGGTAGCTTTATCTGTTAAAAAAATACAAACCATCGCTAAATCGGCGAGTAGAGAATAATTTTGCAGCCTGCCATTACCCGATTGAAGACAACAAGTAAATGGCTGCATCGTTTTATAACCTGGCTCCAATTTATTTCTTATGAAAAATATTCTGTTTCTTCTTTTCACTTGCGTTTTCACTCAATTGCATGCGCAGCAACCTACCAAACCCGCCGCACCTGTTAAAATGATCAGCCGCCTCGGTAATGTTACCGGCGGAAACACGGGTGTAGATATTGTAAAACGTATTGCGGACAGTACACTGAATGTTACGGATACAAAAGGAAATAAATATCCGGTTCTCGGTTTCACTGTAAACTACTACTTCCAGAGCAGTTATATGGATGAGGAAACACAACAGACAAAGACTGTGAAAGACTTTCGTTCGCTTGATTTTTACGATACCAATAAATTGTCAGAAGACTGGAGCGCGAGTATTAAAGACAATGTAAAAATCAGCGACACGCTACTCATCAACAATATCATCATCCGGAAAAAAGACGGCAGAAAAACCCTGGCACCGCAGGTGAAATATGTCGTGATGTATTAACGTTTAACGTTAAACGTAGGGTGTAGCTAGTTAGTAAG
>JAATGW010000541.1 GCA_015654495.1 Chitinophagales bacterium | reverse complement strand
TGATCGACACGGTAGCGCTTTTTGCTATCCTTATTGTCGTTCATCGGGTCACTGAAATTGTCGACATGCCCTGAGGCTTTCCAGGTTGTAGGATTCATAAAAATCGCTGCGTCGATCCCAACAATATTATCATGCATCCGCGTCATTTCATTCCACCAGTTGTCGCGGATATTCCTTTTCAGTTCACTTCCCCATGGGCCATAATCATATACCGCGCTGAGTCCGTCGTATATCTCGCTCGACTGAAATACAAATCCATATTCCTTTGCATGGGAAATTATCGCCTGAAACTTCTGTTGATCTGTGGCTATCATAGCGGGCAAAGATAACAAAAGAGGTTTAACGTTGAACGTTGAACGTTGAACGTTAAACTTATCTTTGAGGCGGTAAATTAACCATGATGCTTGAAGTTTCAGGACTCTATATTTATCCGGTGAAATCGCTTGGAGGAATTTCACTATCCGAAACCTATATAACGGACAGGGGGTTTCAGTACGACAGGCGCTGGATGCTGGTGGATGAATCAGGATTGTTTTTAAGCCAGCGAACTTTTCCTGTAATGGCCTTAATTCAATGCAGTATCGAAAATGAACAATTAATCATTTCACATAAGCATAATCCCGATCAGAAATTAATTATACCTGTAAATGAATATGCTGAGGAAAATATTGATGTACAGATCTGGGACGATGTTTGTGCTTCAAAGGCGGTTAATAAGGAAGCTGATACCTGGTTCAGTGAAATTCTGCAAACAAATTGCAGACTTGTTTTTATGCCTGATAATAGTAAACGGGAGGTTGAAAAAAAATATGCCCTCCATAATGAAATCACCTCTTTCTCCGACGGCTACCCGATTTTGATAATTGGACAGGCTTCGCTTGATGATCTCAACAGCAGGCTTGATATTCCGATACCTATGAATCGTTTCAGACCTAATATTGTTTTCACAGGGGGAGATGCTTTTGAGGAAGACAGGATCGGAACTTTCAGCATCGGGGATATTGAATTTTCAGCAGTAAAGCCTTGTGCCCGCTGCGCTATTCCAACAATAAATCAGGATACAGCTCAATCTTCCAAAGAGCCTACAAGAACTCTTGCAAAATACAGGGCTGCAAACAAAAAGATATATTTTGGTCAGAACCTGCTCTATGATAAAACCGGAAAGATATCTGTGGGGGAAGAAATTGTAAGAACTGAAAAAATATATCAGGCAGTTATCAGCTGAGTTTATCGTTGTTTTTATGTCTTTCGGCGTCTCTGATATTTTTCTTTTCAAAATTTTTCTTCAGCGCATACGTAAGGTCAATACCTGTCTGGTTTGCAAGACAGATCAAAACCCAAAGTACATCGGCCATTTCATCAGCCAGGTTTTTCTCCAGATCAGATTTTTTAAATGACTGATCTCCATATGTTCTTGCCATAATCCTGGCGAGTTCACCTACTTCCTCAGTAAGGATTGCCATATTGGTAAGCTCGCTGAAATAGCGAACTCCAACCGTTTTTATCCAATGATCCACCTGTTGCTGAGCTTCTTCTATTGTCATTATAAACCATTATTTAAAGAGTTAAACGTTTAACGTTAAACGTTTACTCCTTGTTCTTACTATCAATCCATATCGTAACCGGCCCGTCATTAATCAGTTCCACCAGCATATCGGCCCCGAATATGCCGGTCTGAATTCGATTACCGCTATCATTTTCAAGTTGCCGGATCATTTTTTCATAGATCGGAATGGCAATTTCAGGTTTTGCAGCCCGGATATAAGAAGGGCGATTTCCTTTTTTTACTGCCGCATGAAGGGTAAACTGGCTGACCAGCAGGATTTCGCCTTTGGTATCTTTCAGGCTTAAATTCATAACTCCATCAGGATCATTAAAAATCCGGAGGTTAATGATTTTATTGCTCAGCCATTCTATATCTTCCTGCGCATCAGCATCTTCTATACCAAGCAGAATCAGCAACCCCGCATTAATTTTTCCCGTAATATTTCCTGCTACAGTGACGGAAGCAGATTTAACACGCTGAATAAGCACCCTCATAGCATCGATGAAAAGGAATTAGTAATTTTAATTGATGAAGATAGATATTAGCCCGGAGATCGCATTCCGCACGGCAAGAAGCGGGGGCAAAGGCGGTCAGAATGTGAATAAAGTAGAAACAATGGTGGAGGGCCTTTTTGACTTGCAGCAATCACAGATTTTAACTGATCGCCAGAAAGAAATCCTGGCCGAAAAACTAAAACACAAACTTAATAGCTCAGGAATTCTTAGTGTAAGATCACAGAAGACAAGGAGCCAGTTCACGAATAAGGCCGATGTAATTCATAAAATGAATGCCCTGATAAGCCAGGCTCTGGAAAAGAGAAAATTCAGGATTGCAACTGCTCCGTCTGCAAAGGCAAAAGAAAGAAGGATACAGGAAAAGAAGTTAAAAGGAGAAACAAAATCAGGCCGCCGTAAAATAGGGCCTGGAGATATATAAAATCGCAGGAATGAAATTATTTCGTCTAACCGGTATAGTTATAATCATTTCTCTGATTCTTTTTTCTTGCCGGAAAGAGATCAGCAATGAGGGCAATACATACCTGCTGCGCCTGAAATTCAAACCTATGGCCAACGGCGAAGAATTGCAGCCCGGAAAATCATATCTGAATCCGATTGGTGAAGATTTTTCCGTTAGCAGTTTTAAAATGTATCTCGGTCACCTGGCGCTTATTGAAGATGGAACTATAACTGTTGCTGAAAACAGGGAAGCATTTTATCTGCTTAATACGGCTGATCCCGCATCACTTACTGTTGAAACAGCCATGAATGGCAGCAGCTTTTCGCATATCGGCTTTCAGATCGGCATTGACAGCAGCTTAAATGTAAGCGGCGCTCAGTCAGGAGTTTTAGATCCTGCAAATGGAATGTTCTGGACATGGAATACTGGTTATATTATGGTAAAACTGGAAGGAAATTCCACTTATTCAACTGCTGTAAATAATGCGATGGTTTATCATATTGGCGGTTTCAAAACCGGTGAAAGCGCTTTAAGAAAAGTTGTCGCAACTTTACCCAATCAACAAAACTGGTCGTTGGAAAAAAACAGTGTCACTGAACTTGTAATTGAAATCAATCTTGACAAATGGTTCAGTTCTGTACATCGTTTGCCGATTGCCGCCACCCCTGCAATTATGACGCCGGGAGCAGTATCCATGCAGTATGCTGACAATTACGCGACACTTTTCAATCCTTCATCGATCAGTAGAAAATAATGAAGATCACGCTCACTTTTCTTTGCCTGGTACTTGTACTGATCATTCTGTCGGTAACAGGTTCCTGCAATAAAAAAGATTTGAATGGAGGGAATAAATCTCATACGCCTTTGACTTTCAAAACTCCTGATGGTTTTCCTCCGCCTGAAGATCTTTTCAAAAATAATCCACTCACCAAAGAAGGTTTTGAACTGGGAAGAAAACTGTTTTACGATGGCCGGCTTTCACGTGACGGCAATTTTCCATGTGCTTCCTGCCATCAGCAGTTCGCTGCATTTTCGACCTTTGATCACCCGCTAAGTCATGGTATCGACAATCAATTTACCACGCGTAACGCTCCCGGTCTTTTCAATCTTGCATGGCGTAAAGAACTGCATTGGGATGGCGGAATCAATCATATAGAGGTGCAGCCTTTGGCGCCTCTTACAGCCAGCAACGAAATGGGCGAAACCGTTAACAGCGTCATCAATAAAATTAACCAGGATTCGAAATATCGTGAGATGTTCCGCGATGCATTTGGTGATGAAGAAATCAACTCGCAACGAATGTTAAAAGCGCTGGCTCAGTTTATGCTCATGATGGTATCTGCCGATTCAAGATATGATCGTATGATTGCCGGGAAACTGACTGTTACAGAAGCAGAGCAGAAAGGGTATGAATTATTTAGAATGAAATGTGAGGGTTGTCATAAAGAACCTTTATTTACAGATCTTACTTACCGCAATACCGGATTACAGGTAAATCCATACCTGAATGATTTTGGAAGAATGCGCATCACGAATAACAGGGAAGATTCATTAAAATTTATCGTTCCGAGTCTCAGAAATGTTTTTATCACTTATCCCTATGGTCATGATGGGCGGTTTTATTCCTTAGGATCTGTTATTGACCATTACCGATCCCAGGTTGTGGATGCGCCCGGAACCGATCCCCTGGTTAGAAATAAGATACCCATATCTGACCTGGAAAAATACCAGCTACAGCAGTTCCTCAGAACGCTGACTGACTCCACTTTTATTAAAGACAATCGTTTTTCTCAACCGGCAGAATAACTGGATCGGGGTACCGGAAATCAGTTTTATTTCAATGATTTCAATTCCGGCAAAACAAATCCACTTCATTCTGCGTAAAAACACGGTATCCATCAAATTATGATGGATACAATTTCAGCAACTGTGAATTCTGACCTTTGCATATTACATTTGTCGGATAACCAATTCAGCTCTTGAGCAGTATAAAGAAACTGGCAGGTCAAACATTCTGGTATGGCTTCAGCAATATTTTTGGCCGGTTTATCAACTACCTGCTAACTCCTTTGCTGACCGGAATTTACTCGTCTGAACAATACGGGGATATCTCTATTTTATTTGCCTATGCTTCATTCCTGAACATAATATTTACTTATGGAATGGAAACAGCTTATTTCAGATTTAATAACCTGTATAAGGAAAGTGATGTTTATAATACGGGGCTTTGTACATTAATCCTGACCACCATATTATTCACAGTGATGTTAATGGTACCGGTACCGGCTGTTGCATCATTCATGAAACTGGGCAATCATCCGGAATTTGTTAAATGGGTATTATGGATAGTTGCACTTGATACACTTGCTGTACTTCCCTTTTCAAAACTGCGGTTTGAAAGCCGGCCGCGAAAATTTGCATTCATTAAAATCACCAATATCCTGATAAACGTGGGAATGGTTTTGTTTTTCCTGGTACTCTGCAAAGGCGATTACGAGCGTAATGCAAATTCTCCATGGGCACTTATTTACAATCCCTCTATTAATATCGGTTATGTGTTTCTTGCGAACCTGATTGCAAGCGCCATCACGATACTATTGCTTGCCAAAGAATTGCTGGCTTTCAGGCCTTCGATTAATACGGCTTTATTACGTGAAATGCTGATCTATACAGCCCCTTTGATTATTGTTGGATTCGGTGGAATGATCAATGAAACAATTGACCGGTTTATGATTGTACACCGTTTTCCCGGAACAATTGCGGAGGCAAAATCTGCAAACGGAATATACAGCGCGAATTACAAACTTGCTTTGCTGATCGTTCTCTTTATACAGGCATTCCGCATGGGTGCCGAACCTTTTTTCTTTAAACAGGCGTCAGCAGAAAATGCTCAGAAAACCTATGCCCGGGTGATGAAGTTTTTTGTGCTGGCCTGCTGTTTCTGTTTTCTGGGTGTTGTATTGTATATGGATATCTGGAAACATTTTATGGGCATCAGAAATCATCCCGAATACCTCGAAGGTTTAAAAGTGGTGCCGGTACTGATGCTGGCAAAAATTTTTCTTGGCATTTATTATAACTTATCAATCTGGTATAAAATCACAAACAACAATCTCATTGGAGCATATATAACAATCGGCGGAGCGATAATTACGCTACTGATAAATTATTTCATGATTCCATACTGGGGTTATATGGCCTGCGCATTCGCAACCCTCGCATGCTATGGTTTCATGATGATCAGCAGTTACCAGTTGGGACAAAAATATTATCCGGTTAGCTATCCCTGGAAAAAGTTACTGGCCTATGTTGTGATCTGTATCTTATTATTTTTTGCTCATCAATTATTTAAGAAATTTTCTCCCGGTATCTGGTGGACGCATTCATTTGCCGCCGCTGAGATTATGGCATTCCTGCTCTTTGTTGGCAGGATTGAAAAAAAGGAGTTTCAGAATTTGCCGGTTGTCGGAAAGTTTTTCAACGTTCAACGTTGAACGTTTAACGTTTAACCGCTGCAACCTAACCACTATCCACTATATACTTAGATCCTCACAAAAGGATTTGTTTTCTTCTCCGCTCCGATAGTTGTTTCAGGTCCATGTCCGGGGAGTACCCGGGTATTATCAGGTAAAGCGTATAATGTGTTCCGGATACTTTCTTCCAGTTGCTGCGCATTGCCGCCCGGGAGGTCTGAACGGCCAATGCTTCCATTGAAAAGGGTATCCCCGGAAACAACAAATCCCTGTTTTTCAGAATAAAAAGCGACACTTCCCGGTGAATGACCAGGTACAAAAAGTATGGAAAGCAGATCTTCGCCCAACCTCAGGTGTTGGGAAGGCTCTATAAATTCTATCGGTCCGGTATAGTTGTCAAATGGGAGATTCCACATAAGTCCGCTCGAGGGCGCCAGATCGAACATTTTCTTCTCAAGTGGATGAATGTACAATTTCAATTGATATTTTTCCGCAATAAACCGGTTTCCGAAAATATGATCCAGGTGGCAATGGGTATTAACCAGCTGAACAGGATTTAACGATTCGGAATCGATCCAGGCGGCAACGCTCTCCTTTTCATAATCGTAATAGCATCCGGGGTCGATTATAATACATTCTTTTTTTTCGTTATAAAGCAGGTAGGTATTCTCTTGCAGAGGATTTAATAAGAAAACTTTAACGTACAGCATACACACTAATTTATACCTTAAAAACATTAATTTTATCCGTTGGAAGCATCCATTTCCGGTAGTATTTCGGCAAGCTTACGAACATTTTTGAATACCAGGTCTATGCAAAAACTATTGAGTGTCCTTTTGATTCTGTTTTCTTCACTTCTTGTACTACCCGCCGTAAATGCTCAAGTAAGTTCTGTAGAGTATGGTAAGAACCGGGTCCAATTTAAAAAATTCAAATGGCGCTACTACCAGACCCGGAACTTTAATTCTTATTTCAATCAGGGCGGTCTTGCCCTGGGAAAATTTGTGGCCCAGGTAGCCGAAGAAGAATTACCGCAACTGGAAGAGTTTGTGGAATACGGAATGCAGCGCCGGGCGAATATTGTAATTTATAACAACTATGGCGATATGCAGCAATCCAATATCGGTATTGGAATTGACTGGCAGAACACCGGTGGCGTAACAAAACTGGTGAATAATAAGATCGTCATTTACAATAGCGGCCATCTGGATGATGTGCGCTTGCAGATTCGCCAGGGTATTGCAAAAGTTTTGGTTGACAATCTGTTATTTGGTGACGATCTGGGAGAATTTGCCGGAAACCAGGCATTGCTAGATCTCCCTAAATGGTTAACCGATGGCTATGTCGCTTATGCTGCGGAAAACTGGAGCTCTGCGCTGGATGATAAACTTAAATCAGAACTGCTTTCAGGCGACTATAAAAACTTTTATCAGTTCGCTTTTAAACAACCACTACTGGCCGGTCATGCATTCTGGAATTTTATTGCGAATAACTACAGAAAAGATAATGTTACTTATTTCCTTTACCTGTCGCGGATTTACAAGAGTACCAACTCTGCGAGTATGCGCGTAACAAAAATGAAATTCAAGGAACTTCTCCGCGAATTCATGGAAAAAGAAAGCGATAAATACCTGGCTGACCTGAGAGGCCGGCGCAACCAGCCCCGTGGAAATGTAGTTGCAGTCGAAGAAGTAAAAAAAGGGCAGGACTATTACCGCTTTCAGGCAAACCCTATACCCAGAAATAATACCTATGCGATGGTCAAATTTGACCGTGGTATCTACTGTGTAATTCTGGAAGATTTTTCTGAAAGAAGAAAGATACTTCTCAGGGCCGGTGTAAGGAGCAACCAGGAAGAACTGAATCCTAATTATCCCCTCATGGCCTGGGATTCAAAAGGATCACGCTTACTTGTAATTTATACTGAACATGGCAAAATCCGGATGTTTATTTATGATGTGGTTGCCAAAATAAAAAGATCTAAACAGGAAATTGAAGGCTTCCAGCTTATTCAGGATGCCAAGTTTATGCTGGACAATAATACACTTGTATTGAGTGCAGTTAAGAATGGCCAGTCAGACATTTTTGTTTATAAGATTAATGAACAAACTTCTCAGCAGATTACCAATGACCCGTATGATGACCTCGACGCATCATTCGTGGCATTCCCGAATAAAACCGGTATTATTTTCGCTTCCAACAGACCTGTGGCCGAAGCGCCTAAAGGAGATACGGTTATTCCTTCACGTAACCCATTTAATATTTTCCTGGTTGACAACTGGAACCGGAGTGAATTCAAACAGATCACCCAACTATCAAAACTCAAATATGGCCAGGCCCGGTATCCGTTACAATACAATGTGAACCATTTTACTTTTGTTAGTGATGAAAATGGTATTGCAAACAGGTATGCAGGATTCTTTACTACCAAACGCGCAGGCCTTGACACTATTCTCAAAATAGGAGAAGAATTTCTTCGCAATCCTGTTCCCGAAGAACTCGATTCAACATTGAAAGCCTGGAATAAAACAGAACCCGATTCAGTAGGATATATATCCATCACCAGTGATAGTTCCTATGTTTTCCCACTAACGAATTACCAGAGCGGATTACTTGAAACCCGGGGGGCAGGCGACAATAACCAGGTGAGTGAGGTTCGCCGTGAAGGAGATCTGAGATTCCTTTACAAACTAAAGATTAATGAAGATGCACTCAAACGCCGGAATGTAAATGCAAGGCCAACTGAGTACATGAAGAAAGTACTTGAAGAAGAAAGAAAAAGAAATAATGCCGCCATCTTTTATCCTCAGAGTCAGCAGCTGCCTGCAGCGCCGGATACAACAGCGAAAGTCGCAGAGTTCCAGACTGAAATCGAAGCTTCAAAAGATACGGGTGCAGTTCTGATTGCCGCAGATCCAACAGCATTGCCTCCAAAGGAATCAGTTCTTAAATCGGCGCGACTGTACG
>JAATGW010000532.1 GCA_015654495.1 Chitinophagales bacterium | reverse complement strand
GTCATCGCCGCAGGTAACATCTCCCCACAGGTGCTTAAGACTCATCCAGTGTCCTATTTCATGAGTTGCTGTTCTGCCTTTATCGTAACCCGGAGTTAATCTCCCCCTGGATCCGAAAACAGATGGCATGATTACAACACCATCTTTATCTGCAGGACCGCCCGGGAATGAAGCATAGCCCAATAAGCCACCCGCAAGATTGGCAACCCAGATATTAAGATAATACCTGCTGTACCATGCTGTACTCCCTCCATGACCATCATATTTTACCTGGTCATCATCAGTCCACATCATCCGGTCAGTTTTCTTACGTATTATTCCTGTTGTAGCCCTGCCTTCAGGATCCGCTGTTGCGAGTTGAAAATGGATGCGGGCCTCCCCTGCCAGACTTACAAAAACACCGGGCACTTTTACAAAATCACTGTTGGTCTTATTAAAATCAGCATTCAGAACTTCTATCTGCGACCTGATCTGATCATCCGATATATTCTCATTATTCTTATTATATATTACGTGTACAACAACAGGAATAAAAATGGTATCCCACATATTCATGCTACGCATCATTGAAGACGACATGCGCAATTGTTCCTGTAAAGCTTTCGTTTTGCTTTGGATGGCAGATAAGACTGCATTTAATTCAGGATGCTGTCTGCGAACATTTTCCTGATACGCTGCAGCGCTGCAGCGTTCCTGAGCGGATGAACTTAACATTATCAGCGATGCTGATAATAGCAAAATAAAAGTCCTCATGTGTTACAGATTTGGGTAAGTTATGAGGCTCTTCAAAGAGGTTATGGAGGAGTGATCAACAGGATAGGGATTTCAGTTATGCAATGAAAAATCACATGCTTAGTGTTGCAGATAAGGATAGCGGGAAGTATTTAATAAGATTGGATCAGAGAAGCTGGATAGTGAGGATTTCAGCAACGCTTCCGAAGTTAAGCCGGATTGATCCAAAGAGAGGAAAACAGGAATGAATCTGGTTATCAGAAGTGTTAAGCAACACAAATAAACCAATAAAATATGGTAATTGCAAGTTCCTGATACAGAATTATCAGACATTGAGGTTCTGAAATTCTAAAATGCTGCCTTGCAAATAATTATATAAATCTCAGGATATTTTTTCCGGCTTTTAAGTATCACTTAATTTTGACATTTTTCAGATATGAAAATTCTACTTTACCTGGTTTTTACAGCTTTTTTATTTTCCTGCAATAACTCCAATAATGAAACAGTGAATGTGCCGCCTGCACCCGGCGGAATTGCAGAGCCCAAAAACATAGCATATTCCGTCAGGAATGTATTCCCACATGATACTGCGGCATTCACCCAGGGATTTGAATTCTATAAAGGCAATATTCTGGAAAGCACGGGGCTTGCGGGAAGGTCAAGTTTGCGGCTGGTGGATTTCAAAACCGGAAAAATTTTGCGGCTTAAAAAAGTAAACGACAGCCTTTTTGCTGAAGGAATAACAGTTCTTAACGATACTTTGTACCAGCTTACCTATCAGAACAAACAAATGCTTGTATACCGGCCTGGAGATTTTGCTCTGATCAATAAAATGCAATGGTCAAGCGAAGGCTGGGGAATTACCAATGACGGTAAAAACCTTTTTATCAGCGACGGCTCTGATAAAATCTATGTTGTAAGGCCCGGTGATCTGAAATTGCAGCGGGTAATCAGCGTAAGAGATAATTATGGCCCGGTGAATAATGTCAATGAACTTGAATTCATCAACGGTTATGTATACGCGAACCGTTGGGGAACGGATATCATTATGAAAATTGATCCTGCTTCCGGAATCGTAGTCGGAAGAATTAATCTTGATAGCATATTGCAAAAAAATACAAACACCGATCTCACTTATCTCACCAAACCGGGAACAGTAGCTGATAGCGGTGCCGTACTCAATGGGATTGCCTGGGATTCCGCTTCAGGAAAGCTGCTGGTAACAGGTAAACTATGGCCCGCGGTTTTTGAAATACAGATTACCGAATAAAACGTTGGACGTTCAACGTTGAACATTAAACGTAATATCTTATTTCCCTATTTTCGCGAACCAACTTAACCGTAAATCTCTTTTCATGAGCCTTGTTGATTCTTTTGAAAAAATACCGGTTGCCATATTTGACAACGATAAAAACGCTTCTGCTTTTGTAGCCCGGGAGATTGCAGACCTGATCCGCCAGAAACAGAAAGAAGGCCGACCCT
>JAATGW010000383.1 GCA_015654495.1 Chitinophagales bacterium | reverse complement strand
CAGCAACATTTGCAGAGCTGTGATCGGGTTATTTCTTACTATTGCCTTTTCACTTCTAAACAGCAGTGTTTTACCCAGCCTGTGTAAAACGCCTACAATCTTTGGCATTAAAAGCAGGAGCACTACCAGCACAATACTAAAGGCAACAAAAAGAACAGATTTCTGTGCAAAAGCCAGCAAGGAATCCACGTTTTTGAAAAACCACCATGCTCCGCCAAGTATCAGTGCCCAGTACAGTATCGAAGCAAGTGTTCGGTTACCCTTCGTCTGAACCTTTTCAGCTGTTGGTAATCTGTCGCCCAATACCTGAAAAATAGGGAGCTGATTTTTTAATTCTGCCGGTATTACCGTAAGCGCATTGGATGATTGACTCATATTTTTAATTTATTACCTGTTGAATAATTTGTTTTACCTGCTGCATTTCAGCAAGTACTGCATTAACTGATAAACCGCCTTCGCGTATCTTGCCTTCGATATTAATCAGCTGAGGTTCGTAATTTTCGTCTATATGCTGCCGTTCTGTTTTTCTTTTTTCCAGTTTCTCATTTAAAACTGCAATTTCCTGTTCCAGTTTATTTATTTCAGCACTCAGGTTGGCTTTCTGCTGCTCCTTTTCTTTCTCCAGCCTTGTTTTTTCTTCCTGCCGCTTTGCTGTTTCTGTATCAAGAATTTTTCTCAGTTCCGCCATGTAAAAATTCCCTGTTTCGTCCAGTTTATTCCTGTTCAATGTAGGATCCGCGAACCGCAACGAAGTATAAGCCGCCTTGATATTAGTCCCATTTACACCACCCATTTCTGCAGCTGCATTCCAAACCTCAAAAAAGTCACATCCGGGCTTATTCATTTTTTCAAGCAATTGGTAAACCCTCAATTTCATATCGTTGGTGCCAGCTGTGGTTTCAGCCGAAGCTACTGTCTTGGTGGGTTCGACAAAGGTTTCAGCAGCCGGAGCTTTGTTTTTTGAATCGTTTACCTGAGGAGCCTGTTTTATTTCTGCATCGTCAGAACTAAAAATGATCTTTTTCAGACCACGTAAAATGCCTTCGCCGATACCTGTTTTATTTTCCTGCATAACTGATGAAATAATTTTATTACTGACCTGAATCGGAAGCGCAATACAAAAAGCGCATAAAGACCAAAAGACGTTACACTAAACAAAACCGTTGTAAGTGAATATGCCGAAATTTATTTTTGGTAAACAAGCAGGCTTTAATCAGGATATTGACAAACAGGGTAAAGCGAATGGCCATATTCAGGGAACACTAAAGTACATGAAATTAAAAAGCCATACAACCGGCCTTGCTATTTTCTGGCTAAACACAACCCGTTTTGATTCTTTTTCGTTACCAGCAAAGAAGCCTGACCGGCGCTGAAAGCACCTATTGTTCAAACACAGTTAGCCAGCAGGCCAATTATTTTTTATCCCCCGGATTTAGACGCTGCAACAATTTAGCTGTGAAAAATGTCCGGGTTTGTTGCGGGTTTTACATACCCATTTACGTTAATGATTGAATGTTGTTATAAAAACAAGCTCTAATTCTATTGAACTGAGCATTTCTGTTGTAATATTATAGCTTAATAAAAATAAGTTTTACCCATGAGGAAGTTTTTGGTGTTCCTGGTAATGTTGAGCTTGTGGCTACCTGAATCCCAGGCACAAAATAAGAAACAAAAGCCCGTTGAGAAATGTGGCACAATGCCTTACCTGGAAACTCAGCTGGGATTTAGAAAAGGGTTGAAGGAAAAATTTCTGCGGGAACGGGAGATATTCTTTAATAATCTGAGGCAAAAGCGGGCATCAGCGAGGGAACAAAACGTAAATGCAACCATCACCATCCCTGTTGTATTTCATATAGTTCTTCAGAATCCGAACCAGGTTTCAAATGCTATCATCCTGAGGCAATTAGACTCACTCAATAAGGACTACAGCGGTACAAATGGCAGTGCCGCCAATATTCCCTCATGGTTTTTACCCCTTAAAGGCTCAACCGATTTTCAGTTTTGCCTCGCGCAGAGGACACCGGATGGAGAAGAGACCAATGGGATAAACCGGGTTGTGACGAGTGTTGCAGGTTTTGACGTGAACAATGCGGTGAAATTAACAAGTCAGGGAGGTAAGGATGCATGGGATACCGACCGTTATCTCAATATCTGGGTTTCCGCTTTTAATAATGGAATCAACGGCTTCGGCACATTTCCAACTACAAAAGATCCTGAAGTTCAGGGCGTGGTTATTGACTACCGGTCACTTCCGGGTGGTGCCTATGCTGAATACAACCGTGGCAAAACACTTACTCACGAAATTGGTCACTTTTTCGGTATCTACCACACATGGGGTGATGACGACGGCGCATGTTCCGGAACCGATTTTATAGATGATACGCCTAACCAGGCCGACGCTACAGAAGGCTGTAAATCCGGGAAATTTACTGACAGTTGCTCCGGACCCGGAAATGGTATTATGTATCAGAATTTCATGGACTATAGCTATGACCGTTGCCTGTTGATGTTTACAAAAGATCAGGTTGACGTAATGCATGAAGTTTTCAACCTGTACAGAGCCAGTCTGGGAACATCAGATGGTTGTGTTCCGCCATTTGTTTACGACGTGGATGCCTGGCTGACAACCCTGATCAGTCCGGAACAGCGGATCTGCAGTTCTGATTTTACGCCTGTTGTTGTTTTAAAGAACCGTGGTCATCAAACGCTTACAAAAGTCACGATAAACGTAGTTATTGACAACCAGGCTCCAAATGTTTTTCAATGGACCGGCACACTCATAAAGTCTGCAGAAACAGAGGTTAGCCTAAACCCGCTCACATTGGCTGCGGGTCGTCATACAATAATCATATACACCACAAATCCCAATAACGTTGCTGATCAGAATACAGGAAATGACACTTTAAAATCTGTCGTGCAGTACTATCCGCCGGTTGAAGAGATTCATGAAAGTTTTGAGAATTATCCTGTTTTACCTCCGGGTTGTGATATCGTTAACCCAGACAACCGGATTACCTGGCAAAGAGCGACATGCGTTGGTAATACCGGATCAGCCAGCATGTTTATCAACAATTTCCAGTATGAACTATTTCCAAGTACTGATGACCTCCGTTTACCGGAATTTGCATTACCGCAGATGGATTCGGCTTTTCTGAGTTTTTATGTAGCAGCGGCTGCATTCTCTCCACTGAACACTGCAAATAACAACTGGGATACGCTTCAGGTACTTGTCAGTACTGATTGCGGGAAAACATATACCAGTCTTTACAAAAAATGGGGTGAAACACTTGTAACCAAAACATCTGCAACTACTGTTGCATTTGTACCAAAACCCAGTGAGTGGCGTAAGGACTCAGTGAACCTGCAGAATTATATAAATAAAGGAAATCTGCTGATAGCATTCAGAAATACAACGGGCTATGAAAACAATATTTACCTGGATGATATCAATCTGCGTAAAGTATTGATCAATCCGAATCTGAAAGCAAAAGGGTTTCTTGTTACGCCCAACCCTGCAAGAAGTCAGATAACAGTTCAGTTCTATCCCTTACCGGCAACTTTAAAAGCAGTTCAGCTGTTCAGTGCTTCCGGTCAGAAAATAGCGGAAATAAAAGCTGGTGCAAATCCGGGAGTTTTCTATCAGTTCCAAACCGGTGGGTTGGTATCAGGAATTTATTTTGTGAGAGCTGTATTTACAGATAATGTTATCGTAAGAAAGATATTTAAAGAGTAGATATACCAATTTTCAGGTATGCCACTCAGTTATGCTCCCGGAAAACCGGGAGCATTTATTTTGGGAACCTGCCCAATGAAAGAAACCCGATAGGTAATTCCGTATGTTTTTCTATTGCAAGATCAGCAAGTATTTCGCCCACTACGGGTACAAACTTAAAGCCATGACCACTGAAACCACAGGCCATTACAATGTTCTTATCATAACCCGGAAGAAAATCGATGATGAAATCTTCATCGATGCTGTTTGTATATAAACAGTTTTTTGTTTGAATATAATCAGCAGAGACTTCGGGGAAATACCGCATAAGACAGGTTCTTAAAATTTCAAGTTCTTCAGCATCCGGCGCATGTTCCTCAATATCGGGGTTTACAGTTGCGGATGGATGATGCCTGGCTATTTT
>JAATGW010000176.1 GCA_015654495.1 Chitinophagales bacterium | reverse complement strand
GCCAAAGGGGTTGAAGTAACCTATGCTATTCATCCTGTAGCCGGCCGCATGCCAGGGCATATGAACGTTTTGCTTGCTGAGTCGGATGTGGCTTATGAGAAACTGCTCGAAATGGAGCAGGCGAATGAAGATCTGAAAACCACCGACGTAGTACTTGTGCTGGGGGCAAATGATGTTGTGAATCCCGCAGCCAAAACCGATCCGGCATCACCGATATTTGGTATGCCAATACTTGAAGTGGAGGAAGCTAAAACTGTGATTGTAAATAAACGGAGTATGAAACCTGGTTATGCAGGTATTGAAAATCAGTTATTCTTTCAACCAAAAACCTCCATGTTATTTGGTGATGCAAAAAAAGTATTGCAGGACTTACTTGCTGAAATAAGAAATTTATAAGCGCTGATTGCTCCATTGAAATAATTGCTGATCAGGTGATAATACTGACCGGCACTCATCAATTTATTTTCAACGTAAATTTTCAGTAATGAAACGGTATTCTCTTTTCTGTTTTCTGATCGCTTTTGTTTTAGTTGCTTTTCCCGTTTTTTCACAGGATAAAATTTCCGGATTCGGTACAGCAGCTGCTGCGCGGGAATTGAAAATGGAGAAATCCCTCGATTCACTGATTGATCCTAAAGATCAGCAGCAGTGGATGGAATTTTTATCTTCAAGGCCACATCACCTCGGATCAGTGCAGGACAAGCTGAATGCTGAATACATGGTGAAACTTTTTACGGAATGGGGATACCAGACAGAACTGGCGGAATACAATGTTTTGTTTCCTACGCCCAAAACAAGATTGCTTGAAATGACAGGCTCTGTAAAATACAGGGCGAAGCTGGAGGAATCGTCTTTGAAAGAAGATCGTACAAGCGGCCAGAAGGCAGAGCAGCTGCCTACCTACAACGCATACAGTGCAGATGGAGATGTGACAGCTGAACTTGTTTTTGTTAACCGCGGAATTCCTGAAGATTACGAAACTCTTGCTAAAGCAGGTATCAGCGTCAAAGGCAAAATTGTAATTGCAAAATACGGCGGTTCATGGCGCGGGATAAAACCTAAGCTGGCTGCATTTCATGGAGCTATTGGCTGTCTTATTTATTCTGATCCTGCAGACGATGGCTATGGAGCTGGTGACACTTATCCAAAAGGTCCTTTTCGTCCGCAGGATGGAGTGCAGCGCGGTTCAGTTATGGATATGCCTGTAGTTCCCGGCGATCCAACAACTCCCGGTTATGCATCAACGAAGGATGCCAAAAGATTGTCAGTTGCAGAATCACCCACAATAATGAAAATACCCGTGCTTCCTATTTCATGGGAAGACGCAAAACCTTTAATTGAATCTTTGCAGGGTCCGCTTGTGCCGGCCGCCTGGCGTGGGGGATTACCATTGGCATATCATATGGGCCCGAGTATTGCAAAAGTGCACCTGAAGCTGGAATTTAACTGGGATTTAAAACCGGTTTACAATGTGATTGCCCGTATAAAAGGAACAGATCTTCCTGACGAATGGATTATCCGTGGTAATCACCATGATGGATGGGTAAATGGAGCAGCAGATCCGCTGAGCGGAATGGTAGCTGTTATGAGCGAAGCGAAAGCGATTGGCATTCTTGCTAAAAACGGATACAAACCAAGACGTACTATTATTTTCTGTGGATGGGATGGCGAAGAGCAGGCCCTGCTTGGAAGTACAGAATGGGTGGAAGATCATGCAGCAGAATTGCAGTTGAAAACGATCGCCTACATTAACTCGGATGGTAACAGCCGGGGTTTTATTCATGGTGGTGGCTCACATGCATTTGAACCATTTTTCAATGAGATTATTGGTGTTGTAAAAGATCCGCAAACAGGAGTGAGCGTGCGCGACAGGCGGTATGCGTCAGAGATGGTAACAGGTGACCGCGCAAAAAGGGCCCGTATCATGGGAAATAAAACAACTAAGCTTTCAGCTCTTGGTGCAGGATCTGACTATTCGCCTTTTTTCCAGCATCTTGGCATCCCATCTTTTAATATCGGATTTGGGGGCGAAGGTTCGGGCGGCGAATACCATTCCATCTACGACAGTTATGATCATTTTATCAGGTTTAAAGATCCGGGGTTCGCCTATGGTGTAGCGTTAGCATCAACCGGAGGCAGGATGGTACTCCGCCTGGCCAATGCTGATATTGTGCCCGTTGATTTTACGAGTTTATATCAAACGATCGCCGGATACGTAACTGAGGTAAAAGGGCTTGCAGAAAACATGCGTACCGATGCAGAGCAGGATATAGCAATGGCCGCTGAAAAATTATATGAGCTCGCCCGCGATCCCAAAATAATCTACGTTGCTCCTGCTGTTTCAGGAAAAGTTCCTTTTTTCAATTTCAGCAGAATCGACAATGCACTCGTACTTTTCAAAACAAATGCTGATCTCTATAAAAAATTATCTGCAAAGGCAGATCAGCTTCCCGACGCAAAAAAAACCGCTTTAAATTCCATCTTGTACCAGGCAGAGCAAAGCCTGCTTAATGAAAAAGGTCTCCCTCGTCGCCCCTGGTATCGCCACCTTATTTATGCTCCGGGTTATTTCACTGGCTATGGTGTAAAAACCCTGCCGGGGGTGCGCGAAGCAATTGAAGAAAAAAACTGGACCGAAGCTCAGGAACAAATTGAATTATTAGCAGGAGTGCTGGAGAGTTTTTCCGCCGAAATCGAAAAAGCAAATGCGATTTTAAAATGACTGACTATGGATCTGAAATTAAAAGGGAAGACGGCTTTTGTAAGCGGCTCATCCGCCGGCATAGGAAATGCAATTGCAAAACGTTTGCTGGTTGAGGGAGCTGCAGTGATTATCAACGGAAGGTCACAAAAGTCTGTAGACGAAGCTTTGGCGGAAATTAAAAATGAAATCCGGGATGCAGATGTGTCCGGAATTCCCGCTGATTTTTCAAAGGTTGAAGAAGTAAATCAACTCATCAATTCATTACCTGACCTGGATATACTTATCAATAATGCGGGAATTTTTGAACCAAAGGCATTTGCGGAAATTCCTGATGAAGAGTGGTTCCGGTTTTTTGAAGTGAATGTGATGAGTGCGGTGAGATTATGTCGCGCGGTGTTTCCAAAAATGCTTGAAAAGAACAGTGGCCGGATCATTTTTATATCGAGCGAATCTGCTGTTTATATCCCCGATGAAATGATTCATTACGGCATGACGAAAACTGCGATGCTTTCGGTCAGTCGTGGACTTGCGGAATTAACGAGGGGCACAGCGGTCACGGTCAATTCAATTCTTCCCGGGCCGACATGGTCGAAAGGAGTCGGCACTTTTATGGAAGATCTTGCAAAATCCAGCGGCGAAAGCGTCGAAGAAACGGAAAAGAACTTCTTTGTAAATATGCGGCCAACCTCGCTGATCAGGCGATTTGCTACTGTGGAAGAGGTTGCGGACACGGTTGTGTACTTTGCGAGTCCGTTGAGTGCAGCTACCAATGGTGCGGCTATCCGT
>JAATGW010000129.1 GCA_015654495.1 Chitinophagales bacterium | reverse complement strand
TTTGCAAAGGAAGTTGAGGGTTGAGTAATAGTTGAAAGCGGGGTTCCCTGGTATTTCGAAAAGGCCCAAACGCTTCCAACAGCAACAACTCCGGATACCAGAGCCGTCGTTAAAATGTTTTTTAATGCCATGTCTTTAATATTTAGTTTGATTAAAGACCAAATTTGGATTGGAGTTCTAAAGGAATTCTGAAGAATTGGGTTAAGAGGGTGTTAAAGGCTCGACAAGTTACATAGCAACCACATCCTGCCGGCCAGCGAGAGAATCGGAATCACGAACACACGAAATTGTGAATTTTATCAAGTATTTGAATACATTCGGCTAAAGATGCTATGCCATGATTACACTTAGTATTTTGCCAGATAATGCTTCGTTTTTTAAATTCCTGTTAATTATAATCATTGTGACTGTAGGTTTTCATTTTCTGTTTTTTTTCTCAAGATTTATTTTGTTTACAATCTTTTCAAGAAAGGATTCGGATGATTCACCCCCGTTTCTGATCTTATTTTTTGTTTTGGAATTTGTGTTACTAGCAAACTTACTTGTGTCTATAGCACGTTATTATAGCTTTGAAAGTAACATTTGGATGAAAATACTTTTCTATTGTTTTGCCTGGGGTTGCTATATTTCGGAAATTATTCGCAACGACAGAAGAATGGAAAATCAATACACAACCGTTGCCGCGATGGCTGCGAGCGGTTTATTTTTAGTGTTTATTTTTTGGAATTGGTTTAGAGAATTGAGTGTATTATCGTTTCCATTTAAATTATTGATTCAATAATTCCAGGCAAGTGCAGTAAGGAAAATAGTCTTGCATAACAATTTCAAATTGAGTAAATTAATATTTTAGAGAATAATATGCAAGCGTTAGTTCGAATTTTTATTCTATTGACCCTATTCAATCTCACTTCTTGTAGAGCCAAAAATGAATATCGCCAATCAATGTATTCTTCTGAAAATGAAGGTGAACATTCGGATGAAAAATATTCCGATGACACGTATTGTGCAACTATTGAGTATTTTAATCCCAACACTGGTACCCAATCTTCATATACACTGACAGTTATAGTTGAATCAAATGAGGTAGTGCAGATTAATTTTCCGAATGGTGGGAGGCTTGATAACAGTCATTTCAGTGGTGCAAAGCTGGAAGAAGACGGCACAACAAGTTTTGAATCAGACAAGGGGTACGAATATAATATTGAAATAATTGGCCGCGGTAGTGATTGTCTGGAGGATGTACCCAAGGCTGTCAGGTGCATGGGTAAAACAAAAAAAGGTCTGCAATGTAAGAATATGACGGATAATGAAACTGGTCTTTGTTGGCGGCACCAGGATCAAAAGTAATTGATCCTAAACTATGTGATTTTTCCTAACTAAAACCGTACTCCCATTGTACCAAAAACGAACGGAAACCTGCTACTCAGCTTCTGTAAATTGTTGTATATCATCAGCTTTCCAGACTGGCACTTATTTCGTCGCCTTCCTTTAAATGCTTCTCATGAAAAGTCAGATCACAGCATTAGTATTGGCAGTCTTTTTACTTTCAGTACAGAACGGTAACACTCAATCTAAAACACAGGCCTCATCTATACATACAAAACCGTTGGTGCCAGTAAAGGATTGGTTTCTTTCAACGGGAGACTGGCAGAACGATCCGCAGATCTATGTTTGTGAATTTGGTTCCGGTGCGGATACCGTAGTGATGCTGCATGGCGGATGGGGTGGAGACTATACCGGTTTACTTACTGCAGTAGCAAACCTGGGCGATCAGTTTCATTTTATTTTTTATGATCAGCGCGGCTCGCTGCATTCGCCGTTTCCGGATTCACTGATCAGTTTTGAAAATCATATTGAAGACCTGGAAAGGCTGCGGAAAGAACTGCGGATTTCTAAACTGAATCTTGTTGGTCATTCAATGGGCGCCGTACTCGCCAGTGCTTATGCAACAAAGTATCCGGCGCATATTCGCAGACTCGTATTATTGGCGCCGGCAGGATTAAAATATCCTGTGCCGCCGGATGAACTTGCCATACTAAGATCCAGTGAACCGCAATTCCATTCATTTCTCGGCAGACCGGCAGTATCCGAACTGCTGGCGAAATATAATCTGAACCGGACTTAACCGCCGCTATCTTCCGAAGAAGAAACAATAAAATTCCGGATCAATGTTTTTAAACGAATGGTCTATGATGTCAGCAAGTGTAAAGATGTTTCCGGGGGAAGGGCATTATATAAAGCCAATGTTTTCTCATTAACGGAGAAGACTTATCCTGCTTCAGGTTGGAATTATATTGCCGAATTTGGCAAACAGCAATATCCGGTTATGATCATCAGTGGTGATCATGATTTTCTGGATTTCGGAAATCAGCTTGCAAAGAAATGGTCGAAGGAGGAAAGCCGTATTCAGCTTCATATTATTCCGAAGGCTGGTCATATGTTATGGCTTGATCAGCCTGAGCAGTTTGAAAAACTATTGACTGCCGGCCTGGCGAAAAACAAGTAAGAGGTAAAAACATCTCCAATATATCTGTTTGGTTTGTAAGGAGTTAAATCCGGATGATTTAAAGCTGAGCCGATTATTTTTGTTATTCGGCTCATATTTTAATTATATTTGAGCCGAATAAGTCTGTTAATCGGCTCATAGACATGTATAACTGGCAACAAAAAGACTGGCCTCAATTCCGGTTTTCGCTTAAAAAAGCGGAGGATCTGGTCCATTTATTCTCTGAAAAAACCGGGCGGGTTTCGGGCATTATGGAGAGCCTTCCGGATCAAACAAAGTCAGATGCCATTATCAGTCTCATCCTCGCAGAAGCGATAAAGACTTCGGCAATCGAAGGAGAATTTCCCAACCGCACCGATGTTTTATCTTCCATCAGAAAAAATCTCGGATTACATCACAGCCCCGAATTTATAAAAGATAAATCGGCTATAGGTTTGGGTGAGTTGATGATCGATGTGAGAAAAACTTTTATTGAGCCACTGAATGAAGAAAAACTTTTCGCATGGCATAAAATGTTATTAGGCAATAGTAAAAGAATCGAAGCCGGAAAATGGAGGACAGGTGAAGATCCGATGCAGATTATTTCCGGTGCCATCGGAAAGGAGATTATTCATTTCGAAGCTCCGCCTTCCGCACAGGTGCCAAAAGAAATGCGGGCTTTTATTGAATGGTTTAATGCAACCGCACCAGGTGGAGGAACGGAAATAAAAAAAGCACCGGTGAGGGCCGCCATCGCTCATCTTTATTTTGAAACCATACATCCTTTCGAAGATGGAAATGGAAGGATCGGCCGCGCGATCGCTGAGAAAGCTTTGTCTCAAACCATCGGCCGTCCTGTTATGCTGAGTTTATCAAAAACAATTGAAGCAGATAAGAAAGAATATTATTCAGCTTTGAAAGAAGCGCAGAAATCAAATGAGATTACAGGCTGGATAGAATATTTTGTAAAGGTTTCGCTTGAAGCCCAAACCGATGCTGAACTGCAGATTGAATTCACACTTAAAAAAACAAAGTTTTTCGATCGTTATAAAGCGCAACTTAACGAAAGACAGGTAACAGTCATCAACAGAATGTTAGAAGAGGGACCTGGAGGTTTTGAAGGTGGAATGAACGCAGGAAAATACATGAGCATCGCTAAAACATCTAAAGCAACCGCAACAAGGGATCTGCAGGGACTATTAGAGACCGGGGCCTTTATTCTTCAAGGTAAAAGCGGTGGACGAAGTACAAGCTATCAGGTGAACCTGGCATAGGCTGATCTGGCTTTGACTGACATAAAACATTTTTTTTGGAATTAAAGTCAGGTTTGATCTCTTCTTTTCTGCTCTATTGCAGTTAAATTTCGAAAACCTGAATCTGTTCCACTGAATTCAACAACAATAGAAAGCATATTCGTTGGTGTATCTCTTTATTTCTCTTCAGCCTGCTGAAAGGATTGCGGATCAAGGATAGGGAGTAGCGCATTGTGCAGGAATGTTCCTTTAAAAGTGGAGAACATTATACCCCTGGTGGTGGATCTTTTCTAGTCGATAAGTGGATGATATTCAGAAACATATATTTCAATATTCTCAATTCGCGAATCGCGAATTGAATTTTATTATATTTACTCATGCGAAACCACAATGGGATGCGGCCCCAGGATATTGCCGTATTAGTCAAAATTATCGGATCAGAATCAAAAACCTGGCAGGCTAAGGATCTGGCTCATGAGCTGTTTATAAGTCCTTCAGAAATTTCGGAATCTTTAAACAGAAGTTATCTGGCAGGACTGATTGACTACAACAAAAAAAAAGTGGCACGTCAGCAGTTGATGGAGTTTCTGCAACATGGATTGCAATATGTTTTTCCACAACGCCCTGGTACCATTATGAAAGGGATACCAACTGCACATTCGCATCCGTATATGCAGAAATTTTTTAAAAGCGAGGCCATCTACATTTGGCCGGATATTCATGGTTCAGAAGTCGGCATGAAAATAGAACCATATTACAAACGTCAGACAGAAGCAGTTAAAAACGACGAAAGTCTTTACCTTATGCTGGCATTGTCTGATGTATTAAGGGTAGGGAGAACCAGAGAAATAAAAGTAGCACTTGAGAAACTTTCCCAAATGATATTAAATGAGCCATCAGATAAATCTCTTAAGAATTAAAGCTGTCCACACTGCATTAGGCGACTTGAGAGAAAAGGTGATTTACGTAGGTGGAGCCACTGTTTCGTTATACGCTGAAGTAAAGGTGTATGAGGTCCGGCCAACAGACGATGTTGATGTGTTAATTGAAATATTTGCTCTTAAAGAATATGCTGCACTTGAAGATCGACTACGATAATTAGGGCCTGCTGTTCAGAATAGAACCTATACCAGGTGCGGATTCTACAATAAAATTGAAGTTTTAGGTGCAAGCCTTTTGGGGGAAGCTGGTGAGAATCCATGCACCTAAGAAAAATTTCCCGTGTCCTTCCCGCAGTTACCGGCTTACCGTCTACCTTTTTT
>JAATGW010000363.1 GCA_015654495.1 Chitinophagales bacterium | reverse complement strand
ATCACATGTTCTGAGATACTCATTTCAGGCAGACGTACATTTTTTTCTTCTTCATTTGAATTTTTCTGTCCTGAGAAAATTCCTGTGGGATGATCATTGCATGCAGAAATTTCCCATAATGCTTTCCGGCGGTCAATACCCATGGACCTGAATGCATCAGCGTCGGCCAGCAGTTCAAGCATTGCCTTTGAAAAACCCATACCTACTAATTCCGCAATGCTGGTGAATGCTGTTTTTCTCTTATTGATAAGCTGTACCAGATCTTCTTCACGCAAACCCTTTACCTGCCTGAAACCAAGGCGTAAAGCCCGGTGAGTTCCGGATTCTTCTTCCAGTGTATTATCCCACAATGATAAATTAATATCTGCGGGCCTTACTTCCACGCCATGTTTTCTGGCATCAATTACAATCTGTGCCGGTTGATAAAATCCCATCGGCAGACTGTTAAGCAGTGCACAGGCAAAAATATCAGGGTAATGACATTTTATCCAGGAAGACACATAAACAAGTAATGCAAAACTTGCTGCATGGCTTTCAGGAAATCCATAACTGCCAAAGCCTTCCAGTTGTTTGAATACGCGTTGTGCATAAGCGAATTCATATCCATTCTCCGTCATCCCTTTGATCAGTTTTTCCTCAAATTTGGTAACCATTCCTTTCAATTTGAAAGTGGCCATACTCCGTCTTAGTTCATCAGCTTCCGTAGGTGAGAAACCTGCAGCAACAATGGCAATCTTCATGGCTTGTTCCTGGAAAAGCGGAACGCCTAAAGTTTTTCCTAAAATATCTTCCAGTTCTTTTGAAGGGTATTCTACTTTTTCTTCACCATTGCGTCGCCTCAGATAAGGATGAACCATATCTCCCTGGATCGGACCCGGACGAACGATTGCAACTTCAATCACCAGGTCATAGAAATTTCTTGGCTTTAACCTTGGCAGCATGGTTTGTTGTGCGCGGCTCTCTATCTGAAAAACACCAATGGTATCGGCATTGCAAATCATATCATAAACATCAGGATCATCCTCGGGAATATTGGCGAGGGTGAAATCCTTATTATAATACTGTTTTGCAATTTCAAATGCTTTGCGGATACAGGTGAGCATGCCAAGGCCCAACACATCAATCTTTAAAAAGCCCAATGCATCAATATCATCCTTATTCCATTCTATACAGGTGCGGTTTTCCATCCGGGCATTCATGATTGGACAGAGATCTGATAATTTCTCCTTTGTAATTACAAATCCGCCCGTGTGCTGCCCCAATTGCCGCGGAAAACCCATGAGTTGGTCTGTAAGCCTGAGCACTTTCCGCAGGAGATTATCTTCGGGGTTTAATCCCTGTTCCGTTATTCTTTTTCCATCAAACCATTCTTCAGTGAATTCCCATATGGAAGAAGAAAGGCGGTTGATGGTATCTACTGAAAGTCCCATAGCTTTACCCACATCGCGTATTGCACCGCGCTGACGTTCCTGGGTAACCGTAGCTACTATTGCAGCGCGGTCGCGTCCATATTTTTCATAGATATACTGAATAACTTCCTCACGACGCTCATGTTCAAAATCAACATCGATATCTGGCGGTTCATTCCGCGAAGAAGAAATAAATCTTTCAAAAAGAAGATCAAATTTTGTCGGATTTACTGAAGTGATTCCAAGACAATAACAAACCGTTGAATTGGCTGCCGATCCACGGCCCTGGCAAAGGATATTCTTACTTCTGGCGAACCTGACGATATCATGAACAGTAAGAAAATAATTCGCATAGTTCATTTGTTCAATAAAAACCAATTCGTATTTAATAGCTGCAATGGTTTTTTCAGGAATAATTTCACCAAATCTTTCATGTGCGCCCTCCCATGCCAGGTGAGTAAGCTCCTCCTGTGGCGTCCTTCCATCACGGGTTAGTTCTTCCGGATATTCATACTGCAGGCTTTTCAGATCAAACTGACATGCTTCAGCAATTTCGCGGGAACGCCTGATCGCATCAGGATAATGCCTGAAAAGCCTTTCCATTTCTTCTGCCGGCTTCAGGTATCTTTCTGAATTGGAATGCAACCTGAAACCTGCAGTATGTATCGTACATTTTTCCCTGATACAGGTAAGGATATCCTGTAACTGTCTGCGGGCAGGATCATGATAATGAATATCATTTGTCGCAACCATGGGGATATTGAATCTATCAGATAACTGTGAAATACGGTGCAGTCTTTTTGCATCATCGCCATGATACATTTTTGAAGCAGCGATATAAAGATCATTACCAAATACATCTTTGTACTGAGCAGTTGATTCGATAAATGAAGTTTCAAATTCAAATGAGGTATTTAGTAATGCCGGGGCAATCAGAATATATTTCAGATTCTTTGTGTATGCAAACACATCTTCTTTATATAAATGACATTCCCCCTTTTCTGCCCGGAGGTTTCCTTTGGTGAGCAATGCTGAAAGCTGCGTGTATCCCTCCTTGTTAGTTGGATAAACAAGTAGACCTGGTCCGTCTTTCAGTTCCAGACGGCATCCCGGAATGAGCCGCACATCTATTGATTTTCCGGCAACATAGCCCCTCACAATTCCGGCAAGACTATTACAATCTGTGATCCCAATTTCCCTGTAATCCAGAATGGCAGCCTGTTCCACCAATTCTTCCGGATGGGAGGCGCCATCAAGAAAACTGAAATTGGTTGTGACCTGTAATTCTGTATAGCTCATATTTTTTTCTTTTCAGGCAAAATAGCCATGTATAAACCATTGGGTTTTATTATCTGCTGAATAGTGTCCGGATCTGAATAACCAATACCGCCGGCCATCCTCATCTTCTACTGCATAGTAGTCGCGGTGCGGACCTTCATCAAGCCACCATTCTCTTTCAATCCGTTCAGGTCCATCCGCTTTTTTTATTTTATGAAGTATTCCCTTATGCCTGAAAAGCATTGGTGGATAATCAGGGATTGGTGCTGTTACTTCAATAGGTTCGGGTTTTTCCAATAACTGTACCGGTCTTGGTTTGCTGATATCCCAACATATCGCTGGTTTTTCCTGTAAATTTTTTGCAGTTCTTACTGAGCGTTCCGGCCAGTAATGTTCATCAGGCAGAAAACGATGTATCTGATCAGTACCAATCTTACTTTCAATGCGATCAATCAATTCAGCAAAGCGCAGGTCATCAAGGCCACAATTATCCGTCCAAAGGGTTTCCTGTGCCGGTGAAAGTTCTTCAACTTTTGGAGCTTCGATTGTAAATAATTCAATGCCTAATCCGGGTTCTATATCAGACAATTTCATTTCAAATAAGCTGAAAATATGACTGATATGATTTGAGGGCCGGTTTGTGCCGATTTCTGTCAGGAGGATTTTCCCATCAATACGATAAGATTTCAGGATTGCAGTTCTCAATCCTTTCTGTTCTTTTTTTAATCGTAGACAGATTCTTTCCAAAAGATTTTGCAGGGCAATTTCAATACCGGTTAGTGTAACAATGGGTTCAATGCAAGGGAGGCGCTCCAGAAAAGGGACGGGTGGAAATACAGGATCTATAGCTTCTTTTTCATAACCCAGTGCCTGGTCGAGGCGTAATAAAAGGTGCTGACCAAAACGACGCCGCAATGCGCTTCGGGGCATAGAAATAAAACTGCTGATGGTACGAAGGCCGAGTTTATTTAATCTGTCTAAAGTGGTTTCTTCAGTTCGCAATGCTGCAGGCGATAAAGAAAGTATTGCGGATAGCTGCTCGCCCGGATCAATTATATTTTCATTATCTCCAAAATGTGTGATTGCCCATGCAGATCCGATTGTATCCGCAATTGCAGCACGCGCTTTATATCCTAACATCTTTATGCGGCTAATGATATCCGTTATGTATTGTTCTTCACCTCCCCATAAATGTGCGCAGCCACTAACATCAAGTATTAATCCATCAGGCTGATCAATTGCTACAACAGGTGTGAAACGGATACAGAAAAGCGCAAATTTTTTCAGTAGCTTTTCTGCCCGTCCGGGTAAATCATCAACCACAGCGATGCCTGGATAAATCGCCCTCGCATCTGCTACAACAGTTCCCAGAAAAATGCCAAGTTGATTTGCTTCTTTATTGACGGCTGTAGTCATCATCCGGCCACGATCGGGAGCTGCAATAACAAATGCAGCCGTTTTGAGGTCAGGCCTTCTTTGTGCAAACCAGTCTGCTTTGAGATGAGGGAACCATAT
>JAATGW010000378.1 GCA_015654495.1 Chitinophagales bacterium | reverse complement strand
TAGTCGGGAAGCCGGGAAGAGCGCCTGCCCGACACAGCGCAGCGACGGCGGGGTAATGAAGAAACGGGAAATTTATCTTCAGCCATGCAGGGGTTTTCATCCGTTTTAGCCGAAAGGCTTGCAGTTAAAATATGAATTTTATCGTAAGGTCCGTAAACTGATAAGTATTCTATTTCAAACAGCAGGCCCTAATTATTTTCGGAATCTGACTTCCAAAATCTTTTCCCCGAAAAAAAATTGAACCTGCATCCGGATGATTCGTCATTAGCTTGAGTAAATTGAATTTCCTCCGGTGATTCGTTTATTGATTTTCTGCCTGAGTCAAAAATATCAATTGAAAGTTTCAGCCTTTTTCTGAACCCGGACGCTTTCATTCACAGATACCTGTCATAAAAGAAATTTTCGCCGGGAGGGTCTTTTCGGTATATTTAAAAGGGGTATTACTATGATGAAAATCGCCATTGCCTGCCGGTTTTTTTTAAGATCAGTGATTGCGACCTTTCTGCTATTGTGCAGCTTTTCAATTTTGGGTTCAGCCCAGGAGATTATCAGGGGGCGTGTTACAGATTCGGAAGGTATCCCACTAAGCGGCGCTACTGTTTTCTCCAGAACTTCCGGCAAGACCTCTCTCACAGATTCTACCGGATTTTTTTCGATTACTGCTTCATCGGGAAATGTTCTTACGATTTCATTTGTAGGATACCGCGAAGTACAATATACCGTCGGCACTGTTTCAGATAACACAATTGTTCTGCAAACCGAAATTAAAAGCCTGAATGATGTTGTATTCCTGGGTTATGGTTCTTCCAGAAAAAAAGATATTACCGGAGCAGTAACTAGAATAACCAATAAGGATTTCAATAATGGAATCATAACGAACCCGATGCAGCAGCTTCAGGGAAAGGTTGCTGGATTGGTTGTTGTTCAACCCGGCGGTGATCCCAACGGTGATTTTATAGTTCGTGTGCGTGGAGCTACTTCACTGGAAGGGCAACCACCCTTGCTGGTAATTGATGGCGTTGCCATTGATGATTTTCAAAGGGCAAATACATCATTAAATCCGGCTGATATCGAATCCTACGATATTCTCAAAGATGCTTCTGCGGCGGCAATCTATGGTTCAAGAGGGGCGAACGGAGTTATACTCGTTACCACAAAAAAAGGTGTTGCCGGTAAAACCAATATAGATTACCAGGGATTTTTCGGAGTGGAAAAATTTGCAGGGCTGATAGAGACGCTTACAGCGGACAAGTGGCGCGAAGTGACAGGTCCTGCAGCAGCACAATTGGATAAGGGTGGAAATACTGACTGGCAAAAGGAGATTACCCAAACAGCATATTCCCAGAGTCATACGATCGGCATTAGCGGGGGTACAAATTTAATTCAATACAGAGCTTCTGTAGGATATAACAAACAGGATGGAGTGGTTCTGAATTCAGGAAAAGAAATAATTTCTTCAAGACTCAATGTTTTGCAGAAAAGTTTCAATAGTAAACTTGAAATCGCCTATGCTGCAAACTTTTCTGTGATCAACCGCGATTTTTTACCTGACCAGAGTTCGACAAACCAGGTGACGACGGGAGGAGCATTCGCATTCTCACAGGCGCTTACCTTCCTGCCGGTCTGGCCTGTATATAATCCGGATGGTTCCTATTATATGCCGCCTGTAAACAATCCGTTCAATCCGGTATTTCTGTTAAACGAACTTTACAGCAAGAAAAGAGAAAATTTCTTTCAGGGATCAGTAAAAATCGATTATGAAGTAATTCCTGGTCTGAAGTTAGGAATGCTTGGAGCATTTACTAATGGCAATGATGTGTATGACCGTTTCTGGCAAGCCGTCGATTCTCTTGGTGCCGGATCTACGGGTTCAAAGTATAATTATAACAAGCAGAACTTCACCGGCGATTTGCATATCAGTTACAAGAAGAGTATCGGCCGGCACCATTTTGATTTTACTGGTGTATATGAATACAACAGGTTTCTGAATGATGCATTCGGAGTCACAGCTTCAGGTTTTCTGTTGCCTGATCTGCTTAATAATAATCTCGGTACAGCCACCAGCGTCAGAACAAGTGATCTTCAATCTTATAAAACTGAAGTAAAATTGATTTCATTCCTTGGGAGGCTGGTGTATAATTTTGACGAGCGTTTCATCTTTACTACAAATTTCCGCCGTGATGGTTCTTCAAAATTTGGGCCTAACAATCGTTGGGCAAATTTTCCCTCTTTTGCACTTGCCTGGCGAATAAATAATGAGAAATTTCTTGAGAATGTAAAATGGCTGGATAATCTGAAACTGAGGGCGAGTTATGGCTTCACTGGAAATCAGGAAAATTTACCAGCTAACAAATACCAGCAATTATACGGCCCAACAGGTCCCTACCTGTATAATGGTCAGTTTTTTCAGAGTTACTCTGTTCAGCAGGAATACAATCCCGATCTGAAATGGGAAGTGAGGCAATCTTTTAATATCGGTCTGGATTTTTCAGTTTTCAAAGACCGCTTTTTCGGTACACTAGATTATTTCAATGATCATACAAACGACATGTTGTTTTTGTATGATATTCCCCAGCCTCCATTTCTTACAAACAAAGTATATGCTAATGCTGCATCAGCAGTGAATAAAGGGCTGGAACTAACACTTGGTGCTGCAGTATTCAGAAATAAAAACTTTAGCTGGGATATCCAGGGGAATATAAGTTTTCTGAAAAATCATATCACTGAACTCTTAAGCCAGTTTAAAGGTTACAATTTGTCGCTGAACAATCCAGGTTACGGATCAGCAAATGGTGGGGGTTTTGGTTTTTCTTTTATCAGCTTGCTAAAAATCGGGCATCCTGCCGGCGTGTTCTGGATTCCGGAACATGCGGGTCAGGATGCCGATGGCCATGAACTTTTTAATAACTATGATGCTGATGGTAAACTTGTGGGCATTTCTACTTCTTATACTGACCAGGACCGTGTTCTGATAGATCCTACTCCTGATTTTACCTGGGGCATCACCAATAATTTCAGGTTGGGAAATTTTGATCTTGGAATTTTTATCCGCGGGGTTCAGGGACAGAAGATCTTTTCAAATTCCTTACTCAGAGTTGAAAATGCCGGATACCTTCCTGGAAGTAATGTAACAGAAAAGGCCCTGACTAATGGATTTACTGATCTGCCCCAGCCTTCCACCTATTGGTTACGGGATGGCTCATACGCGCGATGCGAAAATATTACGCTCGGATATAATTTTAAAAATATCAAGCGCGTGAACATGCTGAGAGTTTACCTGGTAACAAACAATCTTTTTATAATCAGAAGTTATGAAGGTGCTGATCCGGAAATAAGTACCGACGGTCCTCAGCGATATATAGATCAGAATTATTACCCGAAAACGAGAGGAATCAGTATTGGGCTGAATGTTTCATTTAACAGCAACTAAAATGGAAATGAAGCAACAAAACAAAATAATCCGGTTTATAGTTTCGCGCCAGCTCTTGCTGCTGATTTCATTTATTGCGATTGGATTTTCCTGCACAAAGCTCGATGTGAAAGTATATGATCAGGCCACCAATTTCTGGCAGACTGCTGATCAGATTGCAGCCGGAGTAGCACCGGCTTACAGTGGCTTGAGGAACTATCCTCCTGCGGGCCCATTATATAATATAAATGAAGTAACCACTGATGAAATTATTGTTCCCAATAGGATTATTAACTGGGCGGATACTGATATGTGGGAGGAACTCTGGAAACATACCTGGGGACCCAATCTGCCAATTTTTGCGGAAACCTGGCAGATGATTTATGGCGAAATCGCAAGAATAAATCTTATTATTCAGGCCTTGAATTCTATAAATCCCAAGCCGGGAAATATTGTAAATATCGAAGCTGAGCTCAAAACAGTTCGTGCTTTTTACTATTACCAGTTGATTGATCTGTTCGGTAATGTGCCGATACTTGAGATCGGTTCGACTGATACATCATTGGGTACAAAACCTCGCAGCGAAGTTTTCAATTATATCGAACTTGAATTAAAAAACAGCCTTCCTTTTTTATCTGCGGATGTAAATCCAAAAACCTATGGCAGGGCAACAAAATGGTTTGCTTATGCGATTCTTGCAAAACTCTATCTGAATGCAGAAGTTTTTATCGGTCAGCCGGCATGGACGCAATGCATAGAAGCCTGCAACGCCATTCTCAGTTCAGGAATTTACAGACTTGATCCGGATTTTTTTGCCAATTTCAGAATTCAGAATCAGGACTCGCGGGAAAATATATTTTCTATTCCTTTTGATATTGACGCAGGTCTTTGGGGCTTTGGACTACAGTACGTTACATTGCATTATAACAGTAATCTCACATTTGGATTAGAGGGATATTTCGGACTTGGTGGATTTAACGGACATTGTTCTACAGCAGAATATTTAAATCTATTTCGGCCGGATGACAAGCGGAAACAAATGTTTCTTGTTGGTCAGCAGTATGTTGATCAGATAGCAGACGCAGCACATTTACAATATGATAATCTCGGAAACCTGCTGAGTTTTGATCCGGCAATTACCAGCTTCAGAGTATTGCCACCCAAAACCGAAGTTGCAGGAGCAAGATGTGCTAAATGGGAATTCAATGTCAAAGGCGGTGTCATAAGCATGAGTAACGACTTAGCAGTTTACCGGCTTGCAGATATCATCCTGATGAAATCAGAAGCATTATTCCGGTTGAATGACGTAAGTTCTGCTCTTGCGGCAATCAATGAGAAAATAAATGGGGTTTCCATAAGGGCACGTGCGGGACTTCCTGATTTTACCGCAGCAGAAATAAATGCGGATAACTTATTAACAGAAAGAGCGAGGGAACTATCCTGGGAAGGATTCCGCAGGAATGATATGATTCGACTCGGGCATTTTACTGATTCCAGGATACCGGAAAAAAATCAGTCTGAAAACTTCAGAAAATTGTTTCCGATCCCTGCAGTTGAACTGGCGAAAAATCCCAACCTGCAACAGAACCCGGGTTATTGAAATTTGATGAGTTTCCTGGCTCATAAAAATTAAAATTATCCGGCAATCATTTTTTAAGAACAACTACAATAATATTCCCGTTTTTATCAATGAAATTGAAACCCGTCATATTTATTTTAGCTCAGACACTCTTGATTTTGCTGGTATTTATAACCGATGGTATTTCACAAAACCAGCAATTAAATTTTGTGCGGATTGACGGTCCACTCGGGAAACCGATAGGGAAAATCAGAAATATGACCCAGGATCCGCATGGCTATATGTGGTTTTCCGGGGAAGGTGAAAATTGCATTTACCGCTATGATGGAACCAGGATTATTGAGTATAGAAAAGATGATAATAATCCCAACTCTTTGGGAGGCAAGAGTGTCAGCGCTGTCTTTGCAGATCAGAAAGGATTGATCTGGATAGGACTGAACCAGGATGGAGTCGATCAGTATAATCCCGCAACGGGAATTTTTAAACATTATAAGATAGACGAGGAAAATTCAGACAGCATTTCTAAAGTTGTTATGGCGCTTCTTTCTGACAGTAAAGGGAGGTTATGGGTCGGAACCGATAGAGGCCTTCACCGGCTGGATGAAAATACAGGCAGGTTTATTCACTACCGCCCCCGCACAAACGATAATAAGAGTTTGAGCAGCATGTCAGTCTCTAATATTTATGAAGATCGCCAGGGTACCATCTGGATAGCAACCGGCTATCCCTGGGATCTGGACAAACCGGAAGACGGCGGCTTAAATCGTTTTGAATCCGATGGTAGTTTTACAAGGTACAGACATGATCCGTCTGATTCTTCCAGCCTGATTAATAATAAAGTGAGAGCCATTTTTGAAGATAGTCACGGTACGCTTTGGGTAGGTACTGCCGGCGACGGCCTCCATTCGCTTGATCGTAAGACAGGCCGGTTTAAACGTTTTTCTTATACTCCTCAAAACCCGGATCAGCTGAGCCGCCCTCCGTTGAAAACTGATAAAAATGGAGGATTGTATGATCACATCAGTTTTATTACAGAAGATATTGTTGGTTCAATCTGGATTGGAACAATGTCGGCCGGAATCAACAGATACGATCCTGCAACAAAGAAAACTACCCATTTTGAAGCAAGCAATGGTTTTCCCGACAAATCAGCCTGGAATGGATTTCAATCAAGGGAAGGCGTATTATGGTTATGTACGCAGGAAAACCAATTATACAGAGTAGATCCATTCAGGATAACCCTGAATTTTACTCCAACGACAGACCAGGTCTTTCGATTTTTTGAAGATGATGACAGATCCCTTTGGGTAGGAACCTATGAAGGCGGGCTTTTAAAATATGATCGTCAGGGAAAACTTATCGAAACATTTAAGCATAGTGATGCAGATCCGTATAGTTTATTTGACAGCCTGAATATTGTGCTTTCATTTTTTCAGAACCAGAAAGATACACTCTGGCTGGGAACAGCCAATGGTGTAGGAACATATTCAAAATCCAGCAGGCGTTTTTCAAAATTGCCAATGAAGGTGAGGTATGACACTGCCATCAGAAGAAATCCATTCACAGGTATTTATCAGGAAAAAACCGGAATGAAATGGCTGGCATCCTGGGGTTCAGGTCTGGTATCCTATGATCAGCGTAACCAATCGATAAAACAATACATGAATGATCCGCTGGATTCGACAAGTATCGGATTTGATATTGTATTTACTTTCATGGAAGACAAGGGCGGTAAGACCTGGATCAGTGGTAACAAAGGGCTTGACCTGATGGACAGAAAAACAGGAAAGTTTTATCATTATCTGAAGGGCTTTACTGTTCTTAGATTGATTGAAGATTCCGAAGGCATTTTATGGGTCGGTTCAGAAAAAGGCATATACCAGTATGAACGGGAGAATGATAGGTTCATTAATTTTTTGGATCCGGAATCAGAAGTCGGCAATGCAAATATTACTGATATCATTGAAGATGCTGCCAATAACTTCTGGCTTTTAACACCCTCTTCGATAATAAAATTAAACCGGAAAACCAAAGAGGCTGTAGTATACGCAGACAAAATTGGCATTGGTCATTTATCGATGCAACCCAGAGCTTTATATCTCAACAGTGAAGGAAAAATTCTGGCAGGTCATCAATCGGGGTTTTTTTCTTTCAGACCTGAAGAATTAACAGCAAAAGAGCAGGCACTGGAAATAGTTGTTTCAGAAATAATGATCAATAACAATATTTTGCATCGCGGAGCTGAAGCAGGTGATACCGTATCAATCGAGGAAACGAAAGAGTTGCAGCTGTCTTACAAACAGAACAATGTTTCCTTCAGTTTTGCAGCTCTTGATTACAGGGAACCGCAGGCGATCAGGTATTATACCATGCTTGAAAATCACGACAATGTATGGCGGGAAATCCGGGGAGAAAAAAACTCAGATTATTTCAATCTGCAGCCAGGCAGCTTTGTGTATAGGATAAAGGCTTTCACCAGCACAGGATTAGCAGCAGAAAAACGGGTTATTATAATTATTCATCCGCCCTGGTGGAAAACATGGTGGGCTTTTTCAATATATGGTTTGCTGTTCATCCTCTTGCTTTACCTGCTGTTCAGGTATCAGAAGGAAAGGGTGATCAGACTGGAAAGACAGAAAAGTCAGCAATTCGAATTAGCACAGGCTAAAGAAATAGAAAAAGCGTATCATCAGCTAAAGGCAACTCAATTACAACTTGTTCAGTCAGAAAAAATGGCATCGCTCGGTGAGCTTACTGCAGGCATAGCGCACGAGATTCAGAATCCACTGAACTTCATCAATAATTTTTCTGAGATCAACCGCGAGTTGATTGAAGAGATGAAAGCGGAATTAAAAAAAGGAAATTATTCGCAGGCAGAATCCATCGCCGCAGATCTTGATAGCAATGAAAGCAAAATCACTCATCATGGAAAACGTGCGGATGCTATTGTGAAAGGGATGTTGCAGCACAGCCGCTCAAGTACTGGTATAAAGGAGCCTACAGATATAAACGCGTTAGCCGACGAATATCTCCGATTATCGTATCATGGTTTAAGGGCTCGTGATAAATCTTTTAATGCAACGATGAAGACCGATTTTGATTCGGCAGTCGGGGCCGTTAATATAATTCCACAGGATATCGGCAGGGTATTCCTGAATATTATCAACAATGCATTTTATGCTGTAAACGAAAAGAAGGCAAAAGCGCCTTTGGATTATGAACCGGCGGTGTCCGTAACTACAAAAAGGTCATCGGGTAAAATAACAATCAGCATTGCAGACAATGGCAATGGAATGTCCAGAAGCATAGTAGATAAGATCTTTAATCCTTTCTTTACGACCAAGCCATCAGGGCAGGGAACAGGCCTCGGACTTTCCTTATCTTATGATATAGTAAAGGCGCATGGAGGAGAGATAAGAATAGAAACTGCTGAAGGTAAGGGATCGGAATTTATTATTGTATTAGATGCCGTGTAGTTAATCACCAGGCATAGATGCGATTTATATACCTGCCGCCACGCAATTCTTTTTATTACAGTAAACTCTGCACGCTGAACAAAAGCCAGGTTGTTTGATCACAACCAGGTAATTAAATGATAACTTTCTCAACGAAATGAAATTATTGGCGATTTTAATTTTTTGCCTGTCGTTGCAGGTATTTGTGGCTGCGCGGGCACAGGGCAGTCGGCCTTTGTTTCATGTAGTCGACAACTATAATAATATAGGTCCTGGTAAAATAGGAGGCATCACGCAGGATAAGTATGGTTATATGTGGTTCCTTGATCAGACACACGCGCGCATTATACGTTTTGACGGGTACAGGATGAAGTCCTATAGGAATATTCCGGGTGACAGTAGTTCTCTGGGCGGAGGTGATCTGGAAACACTCGCTTTAGATTCTTCAGGAAACCTTTGGATCTCTTATACAGGCGGGCTGGATAAATTCAATCCACAAACAGAAAAATTTACCCATTATTATTTCAAAGAAGAAAAAGCTAACGGACCTGGCAACCCGTATCTGACTAAAATAATTGTTGATCACGCGAATATACTCTG
>JAATGW010000465.1 GCA_015654495.1 Chitinophagales bacterium | reverse complement strand
CATCAAGTATTAATCCATCAGGCTGATCAGTTGCTACAACAGGTGTAAGACGGATGCAGAAAAGCCCAAATTTTTTCAGTATCTTCTCTGCCAGTCCGTGTAAATCATCAACAACAGCGATGCCTGGATAAATCGCCCTCGCATCTGCTACAACAGTTCCCGGAAAAATGCCAAGTTGATTTGCTTCCTTATTGACGGCTGTAATCATCATCCGGCCACGATCGGGAGCTGCAATAACGAAGGCACCCGTTTTGAGGTCAGGCGTTCTTTGTGCAAACCAGTCTGCTTTGAGATGAGGGAACCATATAGTAACATAACGTTTGGACATTATCCTGTTTTTCGTTTTTCTTCCCGGGAAAATGAATGATGATTTGTTTCCAGTTGTTTGAAGTATTCACCATTCCATTCCAGTTGCCAGCTGCCTGGTTTTCCGTTGCGGATTTTAAGTAATTCCACATTCCAGTTGGGCAGACCGATGCCAGGTAATCCATCATGGCTCTGGCTGGGCAACTGACATATCTTCCATCGCGAAACACAGGCATTGTTATCAGTTTTCCGAGGATGATTCCTGATGATGAAACCTGTTACCTTACTTGATTCCACTGCCAGTTGCAAACGACGTGAAGATTTAAAACTCAGTGTTTCTGTTTCTCCAACCACAGCTGCAATTCCATGACATTTCAGAGATTCTTCCATCACCCATAAAATATCTTTCGCTTTTTTCAGATCAATAAATATGATTTTATCAGGTTCAATCCCAAATAGTTTTAAAGCTGGTGGAAAAATGGTTCTGGCATTACTGATCCATACGGTTGCTCCGCCGCTTTTCATGAGCTGAGCAGCGATTGCACTTATAAATCCGCCGGAAGCGGATTTGTCTTCTGTTTTTTCGCAGATAAATTCATGTATAGCTCCTGTGGGGAAACTGGCTTGAGGAAATGCAAAACGTATGGAGCCCAGGCAGGTATTGAGAGGGTTATTTTTTTCAGGAATGCTGATTCCCTGAAGGGGCAATATTTCCCTTCGCAATTTTGCAATAATATCGGCTTTGGCGGGTGACATCGGAACCTTTTTCTGATAGAAATCAGTACTTAAATATTTAGTAAATGTACTAAAATATTTAGTATTTGCATTATCTTTAAAATAAAATGTGAGTTATGGGGATGATGATGATTCAGTCGATTCAGAACAGGATTTATGAAGTGAGGGGAGAGAGGGTGATGCTTGACAAAGAGTTGGCTAATTTATATGAAGTCGAAACGAAAGTTTTGAATCTGGCAGTAAAAAGAAATCTTGAAAGATTTCCTGCTGATTTCATGTTCCAGCTTTCCAAAGAAGAATGGGAAACTTTGAGGTTTCAGATTGAAACCTCAAAAATTAATGTACAGCCAGGAATCAGGGAATTGATTGTAGAAAACAGGGGTGGAACAAGATATCTTCCCTATGTATTTACTGAACAGGGAGTTGCCATGTTAAGCAGTGTTTTGCATAGTGAGCATGCCATACAAATGAATATTTCCATCATGAGAGCATTTGTGGAGATAAGAAAATTATTGATCAGGGATATTGATTTAAATTTTAAAATGACGGAACTGAAGGACAAAATCGAAAACCATGATCTGCAATTGAGTCAGATTTATGAAGCATTGGAAAATCTGATAGATGAAAAAATTCATCAGAAAAAATGGGATGATAGGGAGAGAATAGGTTTTAGAAGTGAGAGGTAAACAGCCAATAAGACAGGCAAAAGGCAAGAGGCAAAAGGAACAGCCGGCGTTTGGAGATGCGGTGCCTGAATGTTCTTTACTGTTTTAAGTTTCTGTTACAGTTTCTCCTCTTTCTCTTCAGCCAAAAGGCATAGAACAGCCCGTGTGGAGATTATAGTGTGAATGTCTGTGTAGTATTCTTTTTGGGTGTTAGTACCTTAGAACGTATAACGTATAACGTATAACGTATAACATATAACGTACAACCTGAAACTTACAACTTAATAACCTGACAACTTAAGAACGGCAGCCTTCTTCAGGCAACAGGCAAAAGCTTGCCCGACGGCAGGCGGGGAACAGCCGGCGTTTGGAGATGCGGTGCCTGAATATTCTTTACTGTTTTCTGTTCTCCTTTTGTCTCTTTCTCTTTTGTCTGATATATTCATTAGAGTTTACCAGTAATAAAGTCAATGAGTTTTTCATCACTCATTTTATTGGAAGTGGACTCTGCTGTTTTACTATTTTTAAACTGTGGGGTAGAGGCGAGATAACTGATGAATTTTTCCTGTGCCTGGCCCGTACCAGTTACATGCACATGGGTGGCGTTAACCATATGTGATGCTATCTCTTTAAAAAATTTTGCCTGGATCGTTTTCTCATTATTGTTGGAGTGCTTTTCATTGGAATTTGGGGAATTAACTTCCCCCTTTACGTGAGCAAGTACTGTTAACGCCTCACCTTCTGTATCTGCTCCGCCTACCACTGTAGCCTGGTGGTTATCCATCCACACACCAAATTGCTTTTGTTTGTTCATGATTTTCTTTTAATGTAATACTGGTAAAACAATAACCATACCGCGGGCCCCAAACAAAAGCTGAAAATTAACTATATGATTAATTAATCTTCTGCAGACTCATACCACCCACGTATCAGAGTGACCAGAATGGTATCAGGATCTGCACCCTCAAGGTCGGATGACAGTGGAACTAAATGGAGTTTACCTGTACCAGGAAATGACTGATGTTCCAGTTGAAGGAGTTCAAGAAAGGGTTGCTGAAGAGCAGCCAATGTTGTTTGTTCCAACGGAATTTTCAGTTTTGAAAACATCATCTTCCAGAAATAGTGGAGTGCCCGCAGGAGTGTAATATCTCAAAAATTTTACGACGTTTCTTACACCTGATCCGATTTCATCCGTCGACCCGAAGGCCGTAAAAAATTTCCGGATCGTTGGGTTCTTAGCATAAGGAGAAAAGGCCTGTACATCCAATGGCCCATGAAACATGGCCCGGTTGGGATTGGTAGCAATCACTTTTGTTTTAGTTATGATAAGTTTCGGTAGCCAGAGCATTGGTATACTCCCGGTGTACAATTATATTTCCTATCAACTCTCTGAAAATGACCTGGCGCAGATCAACCCTTTGGCCCTCGTCATTCAGATAGAATCGATCAGGTAAATGCTTCAGCACAAAATTCATTAATTCGAGATAAGTATTGATCAGGTTATTACGTAATGGTGGATTAATCCGATCATCCTAACGATCAATATTCTGAATCCGGACCATAGCTTCTACCTTATATGCCGGCAACAAACTATGGATAGTTTCATCTTTTCCAAATAACAAAGCCGCGGCAAGAGTAAAGCCTTCTTCTCCGGTTTGAAAATCCCTGCGATAAAGAGAAGCGCTGCGTAATAATTCCATTTGATTTAGTGAAAGCCAGGGATGTGCAGGATTGGCTTTGCGGATGATATCTTTTGCACGATCAAACAGGCCGGGATCGAGGTCTTCCAATCTGAAGTGTTTATAAATCTCTACCTCAGTAAAAACCTGTCTTTTTCTGAAATACAATTCTTTGATCCTCGCATCATCAGTTATTCTCAGGTCAACTTCATTTTCGCGATCGTAGATAACACCGCGGCATCGGTGTACCTGCGAGCTTACACTCAGCTTTATGACAATTACTGTTTTGTCTTTTATTTTGACCGAAACGGGTTGTACAGAAATGGGAGGATCAAGCAGCGATTTATCGTTAACTGCAGATATAATATTCTTTATAAAAGTGTGTGCTGTCTTGTCTGGAACTCCCTTAATTGTTCCATCGTCTGCTACACCGAGCAGAATAGTACCGCCTTCTTTATTTGAAAAGGAACATACGGTATCGTAAAATGAATAAGGCACTTGCCGTGCGCATTCCTTGAATTCTATGCGTACACCTTCGCCCCGTGATATCAGTAACAGTAGTTCTTTGTCAGTCATTTTTCAATAAGCGAATTCTTTCAGCAAAACTTTGAATTTATCCTCAGCCTTCCATGCTTCATCCAGGGTTGGAGGAGTCTCATTCGTTTCTTTAGCCGAAAGAACATACTTGCTGTTCCCCAACTTTGAAATCTATTTTTGAGCAGTTAATAGTTAATTAGGGTATGTCCTTTCGAAATTATCTGAGTAACACAATCGCTTGTTTAAGCTGATTTAACTCTTTCTTGAGTTTCCAGGACATCATTCAAATTCAATAAGTTAGATTAAAAGATATTTTTCGCCCGGCATAACTTACATCTGCATAGCGCAGAGAAAGAGAAAAATTTTTATAAGTGAATAAATATTCATTTATATTTGTGTTGTGAAATTAAGAGACGAAAATAAAGTTCCCCAGATTTACCAGGCAACACTTAAGCTTGTTCGTGCAAGTGGCATCGCAGGAATCACCATGCAGGCCGTGGCAAAGGAGGCAAAAATTGCAACAGGGACTCTTTATATCTATTTTAATAATAAAGAATCTTTATTGGTTGGCCTTTTTAATGAATGCGCTAAAAATTCTGCCAGCGGCTTTTTCCGCAATTACGATCCCGGCGGACCTTTCAAAACTGGGTTCAGAACAATCTGGCTAAACATACTACAGTACAGGATCTCCCACTTTGAAGAGATGCTTTTTATCGAGCAGTTTTTTACTTCTCCCTACATAGAGGAAGCGACAAAAATGGCCGTTAAAAAAATATTTGATCCGCTCCGCGAACTGATACAAAGAGGAAAAGATGAACACCTGATCAAGGATATTGACAGTTTCTGGCTCCTCACATTCATGACCGGCAATATCAATGAAATAGCAAAACGCATCCATTATTTCAATAAAAAACTTACCCCCGAAATTGAAGACCTGAATTTTCAGCTCTGCTGGGATGGGATTAAATCATAAATTTTTTTCTTTTTAAGATGAATAAATATTCACTTATAACTGACTTTCTGAAATTAAACGGTCATTACAACTGAGTTTCTAAAAAGATAAATCAACCGGATTCAAAATGAATTACAGAAAATATATTAAACAACTGATGGCATTCATGTCGTTATTGTTATTGCTGATGAGTGCAAAAGGACAGGAAATGAAACCGCTCACACTTCAGGAGGCGATCGATCTCGGTGTGAAAAACAGCAAACAATTGCGGCTGAACAAAGCCAAAATTGATGAATCAATAGCATATACAAAAGAAGCTGAAGATCGTCGCCTGCCCGATGCATCAATCAGCGGTTCTTATTTGCGGTTTAATAAACCTGATGTGAAATTGAAAACGGCTGCAGCAGACAGCGCCGGAGGAGCATCAGCAAGTTTCAGCCAGGCATTGTACGGAATGGCCAATGTTTCCCTGCCACTTTTTACAGGTATGAAAATCAAATATGGTATTGAGTCCGCAAGATACCTCGAGCAGGCTACCAGGCTTGACGCAGCAAATGATAAGGAAGAAATCGTGCTGAATACGATTGCATCATATATAAATCTTTATAAAGCTAATGCAGCTGCAAAACTGGTTCAGGAGAATCTTGTGCAGTCCAGAAAAAGAGATGAAGATTTCAGCAACCTTGAGAAAAATGGACTTCTGGCCCGCAATGATCTTTTAAAATCACAGCTGGAAACTTCCAATTTTGAACTTGCACTTGTGGATGCGCAAAACAGTATCAGACTTGCCATGGTGAATATGAATCTCTTGCTTGGTCTGCCCGAATCAACAAATCTCCTTCTGGATTCTGCAAGTATTATAAGGCCGGCTGAACTAAAAACTATTCTTGAATATGAAGCGCTTGCTGATCAGAACCGAAAAGATGTGCAGGCAATCACCTATCGCCAGAAGGCAGCGGATGCGGCTATTAAAGTAGCGCGCGGCGACTATTATCCGAATATTGCTCTTACAGGTGGACTGGTAGCTGTTAATATTCCGGACTTTTTAAGCGTGACCAATGCGGTTAATGTGGGCTTAGGTGTTAAATACGATCTGGCTTCGCTTTGGAAAACCAAATCAAAAATTCAACAGGCGGAAGCACGCAAACAACAGGTGCAGGTGAACGAAGAAATGCTTAATGATCAGATTCGTTTTTCGATTAATAAAGCATATAACGATTATCTCTCAGGTTTAAAAAGGATCGAAGTATACAGGAAGGCAGTGGATCAGGCATCAGAAAATTACCGTATCAGCAAAAACAAATACGATAATAATGTATTACTGCTCACAGATCTACTGGACACTGATGTAGAACAGCTCAGAACAAAACTAAATCTGGAAATCGCGAAGGCTGATGCTGAACTTGCCTATTTTACTTTACAGCCAACAACGGGCAT
>JAATGW010000410.1 GCA_015654495.1 Chitinophagales bacterium | reverse complement strand
GCCAAAAAAGAAGGGAAAGAACCCGAAAAAATGCAGCAGTTCCGATGTTGTCATCCTGAACCTGAGAAACTGGCTCCGGGGAATACATCATCATTGTTCAGGCAGATTTGCTCAGGGTTATCTTGATGAATTCTTCTTCCGCTTTAACAGGAGAAGCAATCTCAAAGGCATCTGGCACCAGCTTATTGAAATCATGTTGTCCAGGCAACCTTACTTCTATCAGCCCGAGGAGGCCTAAATGGTTAGTCGGGTGGTTGAGGCGGAAACGGCAGCCAACCAAAAATTTACCGGACAACCAGCCAAAAAATATCCATCAATGACAAATATGTTTCTATCAACGATAAATATCCTAGTTTTTACTTCAAATTAATTACACATCCATTTTACATTCTAACCAGGTAATAATGAAATTCGTTCTTCTTTTCCTCCTGACCGCTTTTTCCATCCACCTCCGGAGCCAGGATTTCAACATACTTACTTATGGAGCAAAACCTGACAACAGCACCATAAACACCAAAGCTATCCAGGCGGCTATCGACGCCTGCAATAATGCCGGTGGCGGAACCGTGGTGATCCCACATGGAACTTTTCTCAGCGGCACTATCATATTAAAAAGCCATGTTCACCTGCGCGTTGATAAAGGCGCCGTGCTGAAGGGAAGCAGCCAGCTGTCTGATTATACAATCAACGAAAAAAATTACGGACTGATCTATGCCGAAGACGCAGAAGATATTACCATCAGCGGTTACGGCGAAATAAATGGAAACAGCAGTTCCTTTATGGACTATAATATACGACACAGTTTTGTTGATTATGATGTTCTGATGACAAGGCAGGGTAAAGACTATATGAACAATTATTCCGGCATTGGCGACGGACCAGTTGGTCACAAAAAAAGACCGGATATGATGATCATCATCAAACATTCAAGCAATATTACCATCCGCGACCTCTATCTTACGGATTCACCAAACTGGACAACCAGGATCGGTGAATGCGAAAATGTAATCATATCCGGTTTGAAAATTATAAACGATCGGTTAATCCCGAATAATGATGGGATCCATTGTACAACTTCACGGAATGTAAGCATCAGTGATTGCGTTATCTCCTGCGGAGATGATGGAATAATTGTGACCGGTTTTGGCGACGAAACAGGTGTGGGTGGATATACCGAGAAAGCCGGCACAGATAATTATAAATTTGGCAATAAGACAAAAATTTCAGAAAATGTAACAGTAACAAATTGCGTAATAGCTTCTTCTTCGGCAGGCATCCGGATCGGTTATGGCATGAATAATATCAGAAATTGCATTTTCAGCAACATCGTTATTCACGAATCCAACCGCGGAATTCTTGTGCAGTGCAGGGATGATATGACCATCGAGCATATCAAGTTCAGCAATATTGTAATTGACACAAGGTTATTTGCCGGAGTCTGGTGGGGGAAAGCAGAACCGATACATGTTTCAGCGGTTCCTCAACGTGGCACAAAGAAAACCGGGCGGATAAGGGATATCAGTTTTAACGATATTTCGGTTACTCACGCTGAGTCCGGAGTTATCGTTTACGGTCTTGACAGCAGCAGCACAATTGAAGACATCAGCTTCCGCAATATCCGGTTGACTATCGGACGCGGCGCAAATAGCGAAACCTTTGGAGGCAATATGGATATGCGTCCGGCAGCAGATTTGAAAATCGCATTAGCAAAACAGGATATTTCCGCGTTTTACTTCCACCATGTAAAAAATCTTTTACTGGAAAACGTAGAAGTAAATTGGGAAAATGCCGTTCCTACCTATTTCTCAGGTGCATTGACAATGGATAACTTCTCCGCAGTAAAAATCAATCGCTTTACAGGAAGGCAGGCAGGGAAAAACGGAAACACGATGGAATTTACAAACGGCAGGAATCTTAGCATATCCAATTGCACCGCTGCCCCCGGTGCCGATCTTTTTCTGTACAGCAAATCTGTCACTGATTTCAAATATTTTATCAATAATGACCTTATTCAGTCTTCATTCAATAAAACACAACTAACTGCGCTACCTGCACTTGTAAAAACCGGCAATATCCTGAAGAATTAGCATTGAATTATAGCATGACAGACTGATATTAGTTTTTTGAACTTTTGACAATCACATAAGCGGGAAGACTACTCCGCCGCAAATCAAGCATTATATCGTAAGTGCCCTGGTCTACTTTGATATTTCCGCCATCCTGTACTAATTTTTTTTCTGAATTATTTATACCGTAGCTAATGGTCCAATCATTGTTGAATCTGAATTTGAATTCGCCAGCCTTCAATGAAATTCCTTTCAGCCACCAGATTCCATTTTGTTTGCTATCCTCTTTCATTTCCAGGTCCTCGCTTCCCTCCCAGCCTGCTGTTGTTGCATCACCTACTATTCCCCAGGTTGGAAATATTTTACTTCCGATAATCTTCCTCCCACGCTGGATAATTTCTATAATGTCATTTTTTCCGGTGCTGTCTTTTTTGAATTCGACTGTAGCATCCGCCTCTTCTGCAAAAAAACGATTTGCCGTTTCAGCATAGACTTCTGTTTTGGGCTGACGCGATACCTGAACGGATAACCGCTTATTTTCAACCCCGATATAAAAAATAAGGTCAGGGTTTTTTGTCTGATAAGTTCCAATGAATTTTCCGAGCGACTTTTCACTGAGCTTGATTTCAACAGGTATTTTATACGGTTTATTAAAAAGAATATCTATTAACCTCATAGTAATCATGTCCGTATTAGAAGATTCAAGATTTGCAAAAATGATAATGCAGATATCTTCCGCTGGAATCATCATAAAATTTGTTCTGAATCCTGCTCCACCTCCACTATGAGATACCAATTGTTTACCTTCATAGTTTCCGCTGATCCATCCCAGTCCGTAACCCTTATCCATAGCTTTAAAAGCCAGATGTAAAGAAGAATCAGAAATTATTTTGGAATCCCTCAACCCGAGATAGTATCGATACATATCTCCAACAGTTGAATAGATTGCACCAGCCGCATATGGTCCGGGCGGATCATAAATCACCGACTCTTTTTGTTCACCCGCATTCAATTTTTCATAACCCACCACTTTATCTTTATTTACCAGATTCTTAAAATCAAGCCCGCTATGAGTCATTCCAAGCGGATCAAAAATATATTTGTGCAGCGCCCCTTCATATGACAGACCGGAAACCTTTTCAATAATAAATCCGAGCAACCAGTAACCACTATTACTATAGCTCCAACCAGTTCCCGGACGGAAATCCAGGTTTTTCGTTTTCAAAAAAGCGACCATCGTTTGCTCGTTCTGTTCTTTCATATCATTTCCCCGCGTATAATCATATATTCCTGCAGTATGAGATAATAGTTGTTTTATTGTAATTCTATCCCCTTCAGGATAATCAGGATAGAATTTACTCAGCTGATCAGACAGGGAAAGTCTACCCCCATCTACGAGTTTCATTACTAATGTCGAGGTGAATGTTTTCGTAATTGAATAGATTCTGAAAACTCCATTCGTATCATTCAATATATGCCCTTTCGCATTTTTTATTCCATAGCCTTTATCGAGCATGATCTCTCCCCTTTTTGCTATCAGAACAGAGCCATTGAATTTATTTCGCTGTGCGAATGAACCAAGCATCTCATCGAGCTGATTTGTTATACTTTGCTGACAAAAGGATCCTGTTGCCAACCAGATGGTCAGCATTAATAAATTGACTTTTTTCATTACGATCTTGTTATTTGATTATTTTATCTGCTTCATCTGCATAGGCCGAACCGACCGGTATTTCATGTGTTCCTATCCAGATGGATTTACGGCTTGCTTTTGTGATGTGTTTTTTCGAAATGATATAGGAGCGATGAACACGAATAAATCCGGGAGCGGGCAGCAGCGCTTCTGCTTCGTTCATAGTTAATCGTGAGGTTATTTTTTTCTTTTCAAGTACAAAATCGATATAATTCCCATTACCCTCCGCATACCAGATATCATCAAGATTAATTTTTATCTGGTCATAGCCGCTCTTAATAAAAACATAAGCCGGTTCAGCAGTTAATAACTGCTGGTTAAGTCTTAACTGGTATTGCTCATAAGCTTTGTTGCAGGCTTTAAGAAATCGCGCAAGTGAAAAGGGTTTCAGAAGATAATCGATTGCATTCAGCTCAAAACTTTCTACTGCATGTTCACTGTAGGCTGTGGTAAAAATGACCATCGGCGGATTAGCAATTGATTTTACAAGCTCAATACCTGAAATATCAGGCATTTTAATGTCAAGGAAAATGAGGTCTACCGGATTTGATTTAATATATTGAATCGCCTCAAAGCAATTGGTATAATATCCTTTCACATCAACAAAAACCACTTTTTCAGAGAGTGCTTTAACAACCTCAAGTGCCATTGGTTCATCATCAATTACAATTGCTTTCAGCATACGGAATTTTGTTTCAATAAATAGTTAATTCTGCAATAAACTCTTCGCGGCCTTCCCTGATCAGCAAATTATGCTTTCCTGGATATAGTAGTTTTAAACGTTCCTGTACATTCACAAGTCCAATTCCCGACATGTTTTTCTCCGGATCAGTACCTGTTTTATTATGAACGCTATTTCGAACCCGGAATCTGAGTTCTGTAGCCGAACATTCAAGGTGGATTGAAATCCAGGATTTTTCCTTCAGACTGATTCCATGTTTAAATGCATTTTCGACAAAAGGAATCAGCAACATCGGAGCAATGGTACGCCCGCACTTCACCTCTTCAATATTATCTTCAATAACAATATCAGGTGAAGATTGTGTACGCAGTTTCTGCAAAGCAATATAATTTTTAAGGTATTCCATTTCCTTTTCCATCGAAATAAAATCCTGGGTGTTTTCATACAGCATAAAACGCATCATGTCACCTAGTTTCTGAATGCCTTCTGCCGTACTTTCTGTATTTCCGGTTAATGCTGTTCCGTACAATGTATTCAACGCATTAAACAGAAAATGAGGATTAATCTGTGATTTCAGCATTTGAAGATCTGCTGTGGATTTTGCAAGTGCAGTCTCCACTCCCCTGAGCCGGAGAATCTGGTCTGCCCGCAGGCGATAAAGTAGCCAGCAGACCGGATAAAAGATAAAAATTAAAAAAAGGATGTAGACGACCTGTTGAAAAGAATTTTTGCTTTCAGAAATCAAAGCGATAGCCGGTAAAACAGAGATTGAAGTTGCTATCAAAATTCTGAGCCAGATTGATTTGTCTAAGAATGACTTTGTTGCCGTCAATGGAAAAACCTGGAAATTGAGGTAGAGAAATAAAAAAATTAGTGGTGTTACATATGCGAGATAGAGGCGAAAGCTGTAGTTAACAGGTTCTGAGAAAATCAGCACTAAAAAATACAAAACTGTCAAAGCTGTAAAATTGTTCATTACCATCACCCGGAATTCCCTGCGGGGATTTGGCTTCACAATAAGCCAGGAAATCAGTTCACGGATACCTGCCAAAAGCACCAGCACGAAAACCAGGAACAAAGCCCGGCTAACTCCAAAGAAAATATTTGTCAGCGGTTGATCATTGTAACCAAATAAAGCGAGGAAACGGAAGCCGCCATAATTCACCACCCATGGCTTTGCATAAAAAGTCAGCACATTCATTCCAAGAGCAAGTATAAAACCAATCAGAAAAATATAAATGATCACTTTTAATGTGTTTGCGGAAACAATCTTCTAAAAATCAGCCCAGGATATTTTTTTGATCGCGGGTATAACCAACAAGTTTGTCGCCAGATAAGCCAGATAAATTAAAATTACTGACCCGATCTGCGGGAACAGAATATTCCGGAGCTGAAACTGAAAACCATTATTTCTAAAAGCTTCTTCATAATTAGTATGGTCAAAGTGCTGCGGTGCATATACAGCACCCAGCATCATTATTATTTCAGTAATTGTAAGAATTGTTCCAAAAATTATTTCATGCTCTTTCCACCTAAGTTTCATCCTTGCTTCTTTGAGGCAAGATTAAACCATTGCTTTTTGTGCCGGAAAGAAATGTGATTAAACCGCCATAAAAAGTGACGGGAGCCTGCACGATGGTGCAGGCTCCCGGTCAGATATGCATCAATGAAGGTTTATTTTATCTTCAACTTTACCCAATCAACACTTGTATTAAAAGTTACCCGATCATACGCATACACCTTGATTTCATAGTCGCCTTTTTCTCTTATATTGAAATTACCCGAATACAGGCTGGTGTCCGCATAAGCAAATGCCACTTCCTGGATCTTCACACCATCTTTCAGCAACCATCCTGCAATCTCTACATTTTCCGCGGGCCATTTACCTCCGGGTGTAACCTTGCATCCGCACATCAGTGAAATAAAGGCTTTAACCGGTAAAATTCCACCCTGCAAAGAGGAGAGATTGAATTCATTTCCCGATGGAAAACTCTGCTGTATATCCAGTATGAATCCAGGAATTTCAATGGTATGACCTTCTCCATCAATATTCTTTCCCGGAATCACCCACAATTGCGTTGACGAAACAATGGACTCGCCCGCCGGATATGTAAAACCGGCAGCAGACGAAGGTTTGCCTGAATAGCGCTTTTTGGAAGGAGCAGTAATTTCAACGGTAACCAATGTCGGTTCGGTAATCTTCAGATCTGCTTCAAAGCTTCCGGTTTTTTTTACCACTTTGCTCGCAGTATCAATTGCTTCACCACCGCGCGCTTTGGTGCTGAGAGGCTGCTCAGCATCACCACCGATCGCCCCTTTCGCATATACCTTACCGGTAGCGGCATCTTTCAGGGTTACAAAGGCTGAACCATATTTCACAGTATGCGAAATTCCAAAGGGACTGGCTGCTTTGGCTTTTGCACGAATTACCACATGTGTGGTTTGCGCTTGCAGGGCCACTGAAAAAATAAAGGCCGGGAAGATTATAAAACTCTTTTTTAAAGTCATGGTTTTGATTTTTGATTTGATAAGAAATAATGTTTTAGTCTATGCGGCCTTCCACCAGCGGATATTTTTTATCCAGGCGATCAAGCACAACATAGATTGAGTCTCTGGATTCATTTAGTCCGGAAATAATAATCCGGTTTTCCGAAGGCCTTGAGAAATGCCAGGTCAGTACTTCCGCTGGTAGCTTTCCGGGTTTTGTACTTTTGCTTTTTACCCTTGAAGCGGCATCCTCTGCACCGCCCGAAAAAACAAAAAGCGGAGCGCCAAAATTCCGGGAATACATATCGAAATATTTTTTCGGCGTATTCTTATCCTGCAGTTTTAAAATGCCCGTAACCGTGTCCGCCTCATAATAGAAAAATTTTCTACCACCGGCAATTCCGGATAGTTCATAATTACGTGAAACATCACCATCTCCGCCACCGCCACCATTACTGATGTCAATGCGCTGAGGTTTGAAAATTTTGTACGTGAGGGTAGAATACTTTTCAAGGATCACATCCTGCCAGCGAACTTTATCTACAGGGGAATAAGGGATGGTTTCCCCATTGATTGTAAACTGCGTAACATTATAGTAACCCGCGGCATTGGGAAGTCCCTGAGTCACCGGCTCTTTCAATCGCTTCAGAACATAATGCGTATGGTAACGGTTATACAGTGATACAAAAACAAAGAGGGTAATAAAAATATACTTTCCTGTTTTCAGTATCCGGGCTTTACGTGCTGTTGAAAAAACGGGATAATTGTATAAAGGCTCAGCGTCTTTTTCAAGGATAAACAATCTCCAGAGATTGGGAATATACCTGATAAGCAGAAATGCCGAAAGCAAAACAAAGTATGCGCTGTATACATGTACCCCACCGTCATACGCGAGGTTCGCGTGTGAAATGTTATATAAAACTCCTATCGCCAGTATCGCACCGGTGGCTGTAAGTCCTCTGAAGAAAAAACAGAAACCGATAAGAACTTCAACATAACCGAGTACAATTTCATACCACTGTGATATGCCTACCGATTGCCAGTACAATTTATAATCAGAATAGTCACCGAAATTGGTATTCAGATTTGAAAGAGAGGGAAAAGGCATCTGCATGGGAAAAACCTTCAGATAACCAAATGCTATCAATCCGAGCGCAATCCTGTACCTGATCAGCACCGATAGCCAATAATAAAGCCGATTATAGTTTACAACAGATTTTTTTCTGATCAGTGCGGTCCATATCAAAGCAACAGCTGCTGCAGTTATTAATGCCGGGCCCCAGGTCGCAGCATATGAAAGCCAGCCCCAACGACCACTATCTGTTGGTATGTACAAAAAATTGGTGCGATGACCCGAGATCAAAGTAAAAAAAGCACCAGGTGATTGTAATGAAAACAACCGCTGATACCAGTCGGGACTCAATGGAATGATCAGTAGTAAAAAGAATACAAAAGCCACACGAAAAAGATATTTCTGCACCGGTGTCCATGGCGCCTGTTCAGCAGCGACAATATTTTTTTCCTTCCGGATTGTATCTGCTATACCTGTTTCCTGTATAGTCATAATGAAAAACGCTTTACTTGATTAAATGAAATTGAAAATCAGTACACGTTAATGGGTTTCCTGTGACCTTCAAGCAGCAGGTATTTTTTATCGATCCTGTTCAGTACAATCCGGAGGGAATCTGGTTTCGAATTGACGCCGGAAAGCTGGATGGTAGAATCACCCTGCAATTCGTACCTGAATCTGTAGTTCTCCTGAACATTATTTTTATTGTGCAGGAACAGCAGCTGATGAATTGTATCGGCTGAATAACTGTAAAATCTCCTGCTTCCGTTACCCGCCTGTTCGTAATCAGCGCTGATGCCCGCAGCAAGTATCTGGTCAGGAAAATCGTTATTAAGTGCGTCTGTTTGATTGCTTTTAACACTCATGGTATTCCACTTTTCAAATACTATATTCTGCCAGCGGATAGAATCGGTTTCTGAATAGGGAATGGTATCACTGTTGACTACAAAACTGCTGACATTGTACAGACCTTCCCTTAAAGTGAATCCCTTCTTTTCAGGAAAGGGCCAGTGAGATTTTTTACTGACTCTGAATGCAGAAAACAGGATGGCAATAATTAGAACCGGAAACAGTATATGTACTGTATATCTTAATATTCTAACTGGTTTTGCTGCTGGCACGGGCCTGAACTCTACTGCCCTTGTGCGCTTTTCAAGAAACAACAATTGGTAGAGTCTGCCTGAATCGTAGGCGATGATCAGCAGGGAAAGCAACAACAGGTAAACACTATATACCTGATTACCGATGCCATAAGCAAAATTAGCCAGCACAATATTCGACAGCAGGACAGCTGCGAGGCCAGCCCCGAAGAGTGCCGTTT
>JAATGW010000143.1 GCA_015654495.1 Chitinophagales bacterium | reverse complement strand
TAACGTTCAACGTTGAACGTTAAACGTTAGCCTGAGGAAGTGCCGCCATTCCTTCTGAAGTCAGTGAAGTTAAAATAGATGATACGTATTTTTTAGTTCACCATATAAAAAGATAAGATTGAAAAAGGTTCTTGGATTATTGATCGTATGCCTCACCGTTGCCGATGTTTTGTTTTCGCAGCCGCTTGTGAGCAAGATGGATTCTTCTGTAACTACTACGCACCAGGTAACGATAAAGGGTCAACGTATTACTTATACTGCCACTGCAGGCAAGCAACCGGTATGGGATGAGAAGGGAAAACCGGTGGCGGGATTGTTCTATGTATATTATGAACGTTCTGGTGTTACTGATCGTGCTGCGAGGCCATTGATTTTTTCCTTTAACGGCGGACCGGGAGCAGCGTCCTGCTGGATGCATCTCGGCTACACAGGTCCGCGCCGGTTGCTGATTGATGATGAAGGATATCCGGTACAACCTTATGGCATAACCGAAAATCCGAATTCCATACTTGATGTGGCAGATATCGTTTATATAGAACCGGTGAATACAGGTTTCTCGAGAGCTGCAAACGATTCGGTTCCAAAGTCGAAATTTTTTGGTGTGTATGCGGATATCAAATACCTCGCTGAGTGGATCAACACTTTTGTGCATCGCAAAAACCGCTGGCCGTCGCCAAAATACCTGGTAGGCGAAAGTTACGGGACCACGCGTGTGTCCGGTCTTGCGCTTGAGCTGCAGGAGTCCCATTGGATGTACCTCAACGGCGTTGTACTGGTATCGCCCACAAACCTGGGCATTGTTCGCGGCGGACCGGTGGAAGCTGCAAATAAACTGCCGTATTTTGCAGCCGCGGCATGGTTTCACAAAAAGCTGCCCGCGGATCTGCAGAAAAAAGATCTCGTAGATGTATTACCGGAAGTGGAAAAATTTACGATTAATGAATTGATTCCTGCGCTGGCGATGGGTGGTTTTCTTGATCCGGCTAAAAAGAAAGAGATCACCGGCAAATTGGCAAGGTATACCGGCATATCCGAGAAGGCCATACTGGAACATAATCTTTTTATCCCGACTGCATTTTTCTGGAAAGAGCTGATGCGTAATGAAGGTTATAGTGTAGGGCGGCTGGATTCACGATATCTTGGTATAGATCGGGAAAGCGGTGGCGACAAGCCCGACTATGCAGCAGAAAATACTTCGTGGCAGCATTCATTTACGCCCGCCATCAATTATTATCTCCGCGAAGTGCTCAATTATAAAACCGACCTGGCATATTTTGTGGCGGGGCAAACGAGGCCATGGGATAGGGAAGGAGCAAACACAGATCATACTGCCGAAGACCTCAGAAAAGCTATGGCGGAAAATCCGTTTTTGCATTTAATGGTACAATCAGGATATTACGATGGTGCCTGTGATTATTTCAACGCAAAATACAATATGTGGCAGATGGATCCCAGCGGTAAACTGAAAGACCGGATGGAATGGAAAGGGTATCGCAGCGGCCATATGATGTACCTGCGTACCGAAGACCTCATTACGTCAAATGAGGATATCAGGAATTTTATCCGCAAGTCAACACCCAAACCTGGTCAGCCTGCGAAATATTGATTGTATAACGAGTCAGAAAATATTCTATAAAAATTATGAAACTGAGAACGGTATTTATTATTCTTTTTCTTGTGACAACAGGTGGCCTCAGTGCACAGGCTCCGCAAAAAGCCCCTCTGATTAAAGAGGGTGAAGGTCCCTGGAGCCAGCTGATCATCCGCGGCGTTACACTCATCAACGGGACACTGGCTCCGCCAATTGGTCCTGTTGATATTGTTGTAGAAAAAAATCGCATCGTACTCATCCAGAATGTAGGATATCCTGGTGTGCCTATTGATGCTTCAAAGCGACCTAAGTTAAAACCCGGCGGCAAAGAACTCAATGCGGAAGGCATGTACCTGATGCCTGGATTTGTAGATTCGCATGTGCATATTGGTGGTGACGGAAAGGTAGCCAATGCGGAATACATATATAAACTCTGGATGGGACACGGGGTTACAACGGTGAAGGAAGCGGGCAGCACCAATGGCCTCGACTGGGTGTTGGACGAAAAAAACAAAAGCAGTCGCAACGAGATTACTGCCCCGAGGATAAAGGCCTATACGCGTTTTGGCCTGGGTGCTGCGGCGCCTATCGCAAATGCGGAGCAGGCGCGCGAATGGGTGCGGAATAATGCGAAGCTCGGATCAGACGGCATTAAATTTTTTGGTGAGTCACCCGAAGTAATGACCGCAGCAATTGATGAAAATAAAAAGCTCGGTCTGCGTTCCATGATGCATCATTCCCAGCCGTATGTAGGGAGGTGGAATGCTTTGAACAGTGCAAGAGCAGGGCTTAATGCAATGGAACATTGGTATGGTGTACCGGAAGCGTTGTTCACCGACCGCACGGTACAGCATTATTCTCTTGATTACAATTACCAGGATGAACAAAACCGTTTTGGAGAAGCAGGTACATTATGGAAACAGGCTGCACCCCCTCATTCTGAAAAATGGAATAAGGTAATTGATGAATTGGTATCTCTCGATTTTACACTTTCTCCAACTTTTGTTGCCTATCTCGCCAACCGCGACCTCATGGCACTGAGAATGGCTGAGTGGCACCAGGAATATACCTGGCCGGCATTGTGGGAATACTACCGACCAAAAAGAGGAGCCCATGGCTCTTACTGGTTTTCATGGGGAACGGAGCTTGAAATCCAGTGGAAAGAAAATTATCGTTTATGGATGGCATTTGTAAATGAATACAAAAACCGCGGCGGTCGCGTTACCATTGGCACCGATGCCGGATTTATTTATAATCTGTATGGGTTTGCATATGTAACAGAAATGCAGCTGATGCGCGAAGCGGGATTTCATCCGCTGGAGATTATTAAAGCGGCAACATTAAATGGAGCACAATCGCTGGGTATGGAAAAGGAAATTGGTTCAGTAGAAGTGGGAAAGCTTGCTGATTTTGTAATTACAGAAGAAAACCCGCTTGAAAATCTTCAGACGCTTTATGGAATAGGTGCCGTGAGAGTTACGGAAAAAAATGAAGTGATACGTGTTGGTGGCGTAAAGTACACAATAAAAGACGGCATCATCTACGATGCCAAAAAATTACTTCAGGATGTAAAAGATATGGTAGCAAAAGAAAAATTAAGAACAGGATTTAAAATAATTCAACCAGGTTTGGAATAATATCAATATCTAAAATGATCGGTTGTGAGCTTCTTTATTGCACAAGCTCTTTATCACTTCGGAGGTCTTAAACCCTGGAGATATTTTTGTCAGAGAAGATGCTTCAGGCTGGTATGAATCCGGGCCTGTAATGGACGTCACGATCAGAAATAATCAGTTTATTGCATGTGGCTATAATTCTTATCCTGATAATTATGTGATCAGTATTAATCCCCAGGCGCACAAAAGGATAAAAGGTAATTATGTTCATCAACAATATCAGGATGGAGAAGAATTTTTTCAAGGTATATGACTAGCCATTACTATTTGCCTATAGTACGGAAGGTTTAAGTTTAAGGCAAATTCCTTTTCCGGATTGAATCCTGCCATCCTTACTGAAAAGATGAGCAGCAATGATTTAATATCAGACATAAAGATTCTTAAACCGGATTGATATATTTTCTTTCAGTTTCATCTCTCCCGATGGAATGATTGTAATTTCATCGTTCCATTCATTTTGAATTTATTAATGAGGTATATTTTCTACCAGAATTTCATTTCCGGATTTGTCATAATAGGTACAGGTCATTTGTTGTATACTCACTGCCCATTTTTCAATGCCAAGATTTGCGCTTATCCTGACGAATGTTGGGTAATCAGTTTTACCTTGCTGATGCTCTTTTAAGTCAGCTTTGAATTGTTCTTTTTCACATGTTCCGGCAATTGACAATGGTTCGAACTTTGCCGGCGATGCCGTTTTGTAATTATTCGCACCATAAAACTCCGTATGTCCATCTGATACAAAAGTTTCATAGTAGCTTACTCCCAGCTTTTTGATATCCTGAATATAAGCAGGGAAGTCGGCTCCTGATTTTACTTTGCCGTGGGCTTCATTGATCTGTTCTACTGTAAACATTGTTTTATTGTTTTTAATTGTTAGCCGGTTTATTGGAATGGTGCGCACCATGATGCACAGCCCTTCAAAATGACCGGTATTGATTTTTTCTTACTGCTTTTGAAGTAAGATCGCAATGCAAAACTGTAACAATCCAAGCCACTGTGATTGTAAAAAATCGTTTTTTTGCATGAAGCGTTTGAAATGTTCAGGACTGTCTCCTGGGTATACTTTGAAATCTTGATGAAGTGAGCCTGGTCGAAGAAATTAATTTTCGCAGCAGATTTCCTTAAGCGATCTTATTTTCTTCAGGTCATCCTGCACAGTGTTGAAACGAACAATTGAAGCAAATTTTTTAGGAGATCTGCCTGCTACATTTCCTTTACTCTGGCTGTTTTTCTCAGAAACCCTGTGATCTCTTCGTATGGATGAGATTGCTTCCATTAGTCCGGTTTCTTTAGGCCTCGTACTAAATTTTATTGATTAATGGTATTGGTGCAGTCCATTAAAATAGGCATCATGCTATTAATTTCTGTCATTTTACTTATTAATCGTCGGTTATTTTCCGATTATTAATAAAATATCATACCTATTTATGTACAATTATTAATAATTTATCGGAAAAAATCCGATATTTGATAAGTAAAAGTACAAATGAGTTTTATAGAAGAAATAAAGGATTATTCAGGACAACCCCTTACCCGGCAAATCCTGATGGATTTACTGCAGGATTACCGGCGTCCCTATGACAAAATCAACGAATTGGTGAAACAGAACATACTCACCCAGGTAAAAAGAGGGGTATTCATACCTGGTCCCCAATCGTCAATACAGGGGCCTGAGAAATTACTTCTCGCTAATCACCTTTGGGGACCCAGTTATGTGTCCTCGGATTCAGCGCTTTCCTATTGGGGATTGATCCCTGAACGCGTGTATGAAACACTTTCGATGACGACAAACCTGGCAAAGACATACAAGACACCTGCAGGAAGATTCAGGTATATCAGACTTCCTTTGCCATATTATTCATTTGGAATACAAAGTGTGGAACTGGCATCACGGCAGATGGCTCTCATCGCGGGAAAGGAAAAGTCGTTGTGTGATAAGATCGTCACGACATCAGGGTTAAAGCTCAGAAGCGTAAAGCAAACCAGGGAATATCTCACAGAGGATCTGCGGATAAGCAAGGAAAATCTTAGAGAAATAAATTCAAGCCTGATCAGTGATTATATTAAAGGCGCGCCAAAACAGGATAGTATCTCCATTCTTATTAAAACATTGAATGAACTATGATCAGGGAATGGCTCGGGGATTATAAACCAGCAAACCTCGACGAAGCGGAAAACGCTTTGAGGGAAATAATGCAGGAGATTGCGCTCGCGGGTCTGCAGCGAAGCGGCTTTTTCGAGAAAGCTGCGTTTTATGGCGGAACTGCACTCAGGATATTTTATGGTGTAAAGCGATTTTCTGAAGACCTCGACTTTTCGCTATTGGAAGGAAACCCGGATTTTCAGCTTCAACCTTATCTGGATGGAATGCTAATGGAGTTCAATGCGCTTGGCATTGACGTGACTGTAAAAGAGATGATTAAGAGTAAGCAAACGGCAGTTGATTCTGCGTTCTTAAAGCCTGGTACCGAATGGAAGGAACTAATACTGAAAGGGATTATTCCGCAAGAGAAGATTGGAATGCGCCCCGATATCAAAATCAAACTGGAACTTGATACCAATCCGCCACCTGGATTTACAACAGAAGAAAAATTGTTGTTGCGACCTTTTTCATTTTACACTAAATGCTTTACCGCTCCTGATCTCTTTGCAGGAAAGATGCATGCGTTACTTTTCAGGAAATGGAAAGGCCGCGTCAAGGGAAGATATTGGTTCGATCTGGAGTGGTATGTCAGAAATAATATTGCCCTGCATCTGCAACACTTCATCAGCCGTTCCATTCAAAGAAGTGACTGGAAAAAAGAAACCATGAGCAAAGAGGAATTCATGCAGCTGCTGATCGATAAGATCGACCAGGTTTCAATAGATTACATCAAAGATGACATCGTTCGTTTCATACCCGATGATAAGCCTCTTGAGATTTGGTCGCGTGATTATTTCAGAGAGTTGGCAAAGCGTATTCGGTTCCTCGATAAATAAAAATTTACTCGCAACATACCAGTGTCATGTAACTATTGTCTAAACGTTTCGCCCGGCCATTAATGGTATGTGATCTGTGCTCCTCCTCCTATGTGCATAGGTGGCCTGCTGTTACAAATGAAAATCGCTATGGACTAGGCCTTGAAAAGGATTTTTAAGAAATGACATGCAAGGATTTTTGACAAAGGTTCAAATAATCATGCATCTCCGGAGATGAATTCATTTGCCGCCAAGCTGAGTCCCCGGCTCCTATGGAGCCTCCTGTTTGTAGCCAGTCGATTTTTCAGACAAACACATTGATCGCTCCGACAGGAGCGTCCTGTAAAATGAAATTTGTTCCCCTTTTTCACGGAGGTAAAAATTTTGGATCACTATATTTTATTCTGGAACAACTGACCTACACAGGACGCTCCTGACGGAGCGTTGAATAGGGCCACAAAATTGCTATCCCATACTACAAACAGGAAGCTCCTGCCGGAGCTGATCATTGCCTACGCCACTCTTAATCAGCAGGCCCTAAATAGGAGAGAACATATAAGAAGAAATATAGTAACCGATAGTGATACAATTGACGATTAACGGTTAACCTGGCAGCAGTTTACTTTTTTAGAAATCGAATTATTGCGTTTGAATACAAAAAGATCGAAATTAAAAGAGGTGATTTTTTTATTAGAAAGTCAACAACATTGAGGAGCCATTCTTTTACTCCCAGGCCAAGAACCGGAAAGTCTTTTACCCAAAAAAAGAATGTAAGTAATATACTTGCTATTACAAGGTAGACTATAGTTTTCTTATCCATTGCAGGTGGAAATTCGAGTCAATCCTGCTTTAATATTAACACCCTGTTCTAGCAAAAGTAAAGGTTGAATTGCAAATTCGTGTTCAATTATAGAAAGATACGCGACTACGCCTTGCTCAAGTCATTGTTTCCAATGTGAAAAGGTAAGCGTATCATGATCAAGAATTAAAATT
>JAATGW010000584.1 GCA_015654495.1 Chitinophagales bacterium | reverse complement strand
TACCAGAAGGCGCTCGACAGCTTACTGTTAAAATAGTATTTTCATGCGGTAAATGATAAAGTTGCAAAGGATAGTAATGAATTCAGTTCCGGTACAATATGCAGTCCGGAAATCAAAGAAGATCATATTGCCTGGTTTTGAAGGAATACCCCTTTTTGATGTTGCAAAGTTTTTCATTCAGCAAACGCGGCAGATCGGGCTAAATGATCGCGCGGCATCCATTTCTTTTAATTTCCTGCTTGCCGTACCACCACTTTGCATTTTTATTTTCACTTTGCTGGCAGCCCTGCCGTGGTCGAAAAATCTTTACACTGAAGCCATAAGTCTTATCCGCCAGATTTCGCCGGATGAATCAACTTTCAAAATATTAAAGTCCATAATGGACGATTTTTTTCATCCGGGGAGCGGATTAATTTCTTTTGGTTTGATATTCGCCGTTTATTTTTCTTCAAATGCCATGATCAATATCATGCGCACATTTAATAAATCCATTCTCCATATTGAAACAGAAAGCCGCAATTTTATAAAGCTGAGGTGGGAAGCAATCAAACTGACCGTATTGCTTGTAATTCTGATTATAGGAACATTACTTGTTTTACTTACCCAGGGGGCCTTAATGGGTTTGGTCAGAAGCTGGCTGAATCTTAAAGACAGCTCAATTACCTGGCTTGTACAACTTATCAGGCTTACAATAACTTTCCTTCTTGTATTTTATGCTATTGCACTTATTTATCGTTTTGCTCCTGCCGTTCAAAAAAAATGGAGGCTCAATTCACCGGGTGCATTGATTGCAACAACCGTTATCATCGCTTTTACTTATCTCTTTTCTTATTGGGTAAATAATATTGCTACTTATAACAAAGTATATGGTTCGATTGGAAGTATACTGATTCTTATGGTACTCGTATTTGTAAACTCAATGGTTTTATTGATCGGCTTCGAATTAAATGTAAGTATCAATTCATTAAAGAGTCTTGCATTAAAAAGACAGAAAGACGAATTAGCCCGAAGCGCAGCAACAGCCGAAAAACGCTAAATATCAGGAGCCAATCCCCATTTATTTACCAGCCTTTCTATTTCTGATGGGTTAAGTTTTGGTATTGCAAAATGACCTGCAATATCCTTTTGCCTGTAAGCTTCGTAAAGGGTTACAGCACAGGCAACCGAAATATTAAGCGAGGGAATTATTCCTGCCTGAGGGATGGTAAACGATCCGTTTGAAGCGGCGATCAGTTTCTCAGAAATTCCTTCTTTTTCATTGCCGAATACGAAAGCGATATTTTGTGTAAGGTCAAGATTAAACAGGTTTCCGGCACCGGGCTTCAATACACTTGCCCATATATGGTTGTATTTCGTTTTTAATTGTGTCAAAAGCGATTCAGCATCTTCGAACTGAAAAACATCGAGCCAATAAGCTGTTCCCGCATTGCTCCGGCGGCCCCAGTTTTTAACCGGTGGCGTTTTTGAATTGAGCACATATATTTCCTGAATGCCAACGGCATCACAGGTACGCATAACTGCTGAAATATTGTTTGGATTATGCACGTTATCCAAAACAACGGTTATATCATTCTGCCTTTTCCCGATTACGGCCTTCAATTTATGATAGCGTTCCGGAGTCATTACTTTTCTTTACAAGTTAGCATCAAATTCAGCTTGAAATATATTGGAAGAGCCGCTTATCTTTATAAATAAAATGCCTGCCGGTCCACGCCATTACCTCCTTGCAGAAACAAACTGGGAATCTGTAAAAGATACCGAATACAAACTTGCCATAATTCCCTGTGGCGCTACCGAAGCGCATAATTATCACCTTCCTTACGCAACGGATAATTACCAGGTTGAATATGTCGCGGAAAAAGCTGCTGCCAATGCCTGGGATTCCGGCACAAAACTGATTGTACTTCCGGTTATTCCGTTTGGCGTTAATACCGGGCAGCTCGATATAAAGTTTTGTATGAACCTTATGCCATCCACCCAGTTCGCAATATTCCGTGACATCTGTGAAGTGCTGAGTTTACACAGGATTCCAAAGCTTATAATACTTAACGGGCATGGAGGGAATAACTTTGTGAGTATTGTACGGGAATTAAGCGCCCTGTTTCCCGAAATATTTATATGCATCGTCAACTGGTATCAGATTACACCCAGAGACGGCATCTTTGACCTTCCGGGGGACCATGCCGATGAAATGGAGACCAGCGTCATGATGTCTATTCGCCCTGATCTGGTTTCTCCTTTAGAAAAAGCCGGCGATGGTTCGGAAAAGAAATTTCTCCTTACAGGTTTCAAAGAAAAATGGGCCTGGTCACCTCGTCCCTGGACGATGATTTCTGAAGATACAGGGACGGGAAATCCGAAAATGGCTACTGTTGAAAAGGGAGAAAAATTTCTGGAAAAAACGATCAGTAAACTAAGTGATTTTTTTATTGACTTTTCAAATCAGTCAAAGGAAGAAATGCTTGGTTGAAAATTATCTGATCAGAAATTATTTACCTGAATTCCCAAACCATAGTTATCATTCAACTGCAGTTTCGCATCCTTGTACAGCAAGCCTTCAACAGGATCATTCAATAAGAGCAGCGGACCATCTGCATCAAGATGATCAACCAATGGACCCAGATGTGCTATAGCGGCGGTACCGATAGCAGATTCATTCATACAACCAACCATTATTTTCAATCCGAGTCCTCTTGCTTCCGTTATCATCCTGCGGGCGGGCGTGATGCCGCTGCATTTGGTAAGTTTAATATTTATGCCGTGAAATGAGCTTGCACACCTTGCAACATCTGATTCCTTAACGCAACTTTCATCTGCAAATAAAGGCAGAGCGGATATAGATTTAAGTTCAGCCATCTTATCCCAACTATCTTTTTCAAGTGGTTGCTCCACAAGTTCAACACCCAAATGTTGTAATTCCTCAATTTTAGAAAGGTCTTCTTCAAAACTCCAGCCGGCATTTGCATCAACGTGGAGAACAGCGCTTGTCCGTTCCCGTAAGGCCCGCATCCTTTCCACATCTCCTTCCGTTCCGACCTTGATCTTATATACCGGCCATGGTTTTTCCTCCAATTTTTTAACCATAGCTTCACTACTGTCTACGCCGATAGAATAATCTGTTACGGGCATCTTTTCCGGATCGGCTTTAAATAACTCATATAGAGGCTTCTTATGGATCTTTCCGTATAAATCCCAGGCAGCTATATCGATTGCACAGACAAGAAAAGGGTTTTGCGGAAAAAGATGATGCAGAAAATGCCAGAACCTGTCCGGAATTGTTAATGCAAAGCTTTCCACAAATTTCTTTTTCAGCTCCAGGTCTTCAGCCATTTTTTTTGCGGGAATATTGTAATAGGCTATTTCAGGAGCTTCGCCATAACCTCTGATACCATTCCATTCCAGCTCAACCTGAAAAATTATCTGGTGAGTCTTGGTTCCTTTGGAAATGGTAAAGGGATATTTAAAAGGGAGTTCAATAATCCTGTAACGGATATGCATCAGTCTGTTTTTGATCTGCCGGATGAAGAAATGATTCTTTTTATTTCAGCGTTGAAATTGTTTTCTCCTATCAGATCTTCGAGAAACAGGTGCATCCGGTAACGCCAGTAATGTTTAGGAATTGCGGGAATATTAATGCGTTCCTCCTGTGGATTTTTCCGGCGAAGGTGTTCATCAGTACCAAGCAGATCCTGCAACTGGAAAATACTCCACTGGGCCGGTGAATTTAAATGCTGCTCAATAATTTCTTTATTAATCCAGGGTTCACAGGTTGCCGGGGCTATTCCAAATTTACCCAGCATATCATTATAAAAACGTTGAGTCTTCTCACGGTCTTCTTCCCACCAGCCACGTATTGTACTCATGTCATGTGTCGACGGAGTGACTACTGATAAATACGGAGCATCCGCAGGATTTGAGAATAATTGACTGATGTTTTTGGGCATACGTTGAATTTCCAGACTGAGAATGCCCAACTCCTTCATAACATCCGGCACGCAATGGGGAACCAGGCCAAGATCTTCTCCGCAGATCAGCATATCTGTTGCACGTTTTAATGCCGGTAGTCTTTTGAGCGCCTCATGTTTCCAGAAATCATCCTGCCTTCTGAAGAAATAATCAATATACAATTCGTTGAGCTGATACCGCAGATGATCATCGAGATAACGGAAAGAGCTAGTCGCTCCTGCATTGAATCTGAAATGAAATTTTCCGGAAACCGAACTTCCTTCTCCGTACAGGATAACATTGGAAATCAGGTCGTACAGACCTTCGCGTATATGCTGATTTTCATCAGAAGGAATCTGAGCATCAAAATATATTTCAACCTGCCGTTGGGTTTGAAACTCCGGTTTCAGCGTATAGGTCTGAGGCGGACCTTCATCAAGAAAGGCCGGAATTTTTTCCCGTTAGGTCCGAACAATTCCCACAAAACATAGTCATTAATATATGGAACACAATATCTTTTGTAATCAAACCAGATTCCCCTTTCCTGAAATTCATTCCGGTGTACAGGAATAGCAGGTACAAAGCGGCCTAAGATTCCTTCGACAGCATTAAAGGGGATTGACCAGATGCGAAAAAAACCGAGAATATGGTCAATGCGGAAAGCATCAAAATAATTGCTCATTTGTTCAAAACGCCATTTCCACCATTGGTATCCATCGGCTTGCATAGCGGTCCAATTGTATGTGGGAAACCCCCAGTTCTGACCTTTCACGGCAAAATCATCAGGCGGTGCACCGGCCTGTACATTCATATCGTACCAGCCAGGTTCGGTCCAGGCGTCTGAACCGTAGCGGTTTATTCCAATTGGAATATCTCCCTTTAAAATAATTCCTTTTTGATTTGCATACTCATGAGCTTCCTTTAACTGCTTATGAAGGTGATACTGAGTAAAATAATGAATGGCAATTTTGTCGTAGTGCTTTTGCGAAGGCGCACTGAATTTCGCTATTGCTTTTTTATCATACAATGCGTGGCCTTTCCATTTGGAAGTATCAGCAGTACCATATTTATCTCTAAGGAAACTAAAAACCGCATATGGTATTAGCCAGTATTTATTGTCGTTGAAAAAAATGGTATAGTCTTCTGAAGCGAATATTTCTTCCTTAAGCAATGGATAAAATTCCTCAAGCAGGTTCAGCTTGATTTTTACTACCGATTCGTAATCAACTTCAGGTAGGCTATTCAGCGATTCTTTTTTCTTTCTATATGGTTTTAGCAGAGCGAGGTTCTTTTTCCCGGCAACCTGTTCAAGATTAAGATAGAGCGGGTGCAAAGCAAATGCTGAAATAGCTGCGTAGGGATAGGAATCAACCCAGGTATGAGATGAAATTGTATCGTTTACAGGAAGCAACTGGATCAAACTTAGTCCTATAGCCGAAGCCCAGTCCGCAAGGAGTTTGAGATCAGAAAATTCACCGCAACCAAAACTCTTTCTTGTTCTTAAGCTGAAAACAGGAATGGCCACTCCGGCACCCTTCCATGTTGAGTTGGGCAAATACACAAAACCGTCGTGAACAATAACTATTCTTTTTTTAACAGCTGGCCGGAACAATATCCGGTTCTCACCGCTTTCAAACCTGCGGACAGAACCTGATTTTTTACTGACAATAAGATATTTATATGTTATTGGAAAGTCAGTACCCGTCAGGTTCATTTTTGCTTCCCACCAATCTCCTCTTTTCTCCATTGCTATTGGCTTTAATACATCCCAGTTATGCAGAGAAGTGGTGTTTCCTAAAATACAAACAGTTTCATCGGAATGAAGTAAGGGAGCTTTTACACGAAACAGATGAGTGGTATTTTTAAAACCTTTTTCCGCGCCCGGATCTTTTCGTGCAGGCAGTAAAACTTTCTTAAAGGGAGAAGTAAAAAAAACATTTTCAAATTCTCCTGCATTGTTCCAGGTATCGACCAATTGGATTTCAGGATAAGAATGTCCTTTCAGAGGTATTGACCTATCAGCTTTTAATTCTATAAGAGGTTCCTGACCATCTTCCTGAAAAATATATCTGTAGGTGACCGAATTTTTATTTTCAAGTTCTACCTCTGGTATTTCTACCTGCAATTGCCAGAATTGATCATTCAGAAAATTCATTCTGACAGCCTTATCGAAATCATTGTTACCCAACTGTGGCAGGTCGCCGCAAATCTTAAGGCTTTGGCCCGGCCGCGTATAGAAACGCACAAGAAAATGAAACTTCATATTGCAATTTCCAGTTTGGGACGATAAATATAGTGTTTAAACTAATAAGTGTACCGGCTACACATATCAGTTTTGACATCTCAATCAACTTTGAGGTACAACCGAAAAAAGGGCTGATCACTTAATTTGTTTATTAGGGTACCGGTCTTATCTTCGTGAAAATTTTATCAGCATGGATAAGAGATCGAAAAACATGTATTGGCTACTTTTCTTCGTTTCTCTCGTAGTTGCGGTTCTCGTATATTTTAAACTTCCTTCAATGACCTCAATCACAATTGTACCGGTAGTTACAACTTTTGTGAAGGCACTTGACCTGATTTGATTTCTCTTTAGACCTTTCTTTATTCGTCAGCAATACCATTGTAACATTCAGAAGTTTGCATCCTGGAGCTAATCTGCTTCTAAGGCAGTGAAATTTCCTCCTGTTTCTCCATTATTAAGCCATCAACTCAGTCCAGTTCGAAAAAGTTTCTGGCTGTTCTGGTTTTTTTATCACCTGCAACAGCCGTTCATCCTGAAAATCAATCCCCTTGTCGAAGGCCGGATTTTGTTAACATTTCATTTGTAACATCTGATTTATTTCTACGTCTCTTTATGTAAGAAAAAAAACAGCTCTTTGAATATTATTCATAAAATAAGTGATGCGTGAATTCGTTTTAGGGATTGTGGTACTGAAAATGAGGAGTTATTAGATGAAATTCAAAAAACCTTAACATGGCCGTTTGCAAATATGACAGAAGATAGTTAACTTTGCATCGCCATTTGAACCTGAACCTCCGCATCCCGGAATGTTGCTAAACCGGGAACCAGTCTTAAAAATACAACCGCGGATTTCTACCATCAACATACTTGACCATTTATAACGATTATTGACCAGACATAGTATTATGTATAACAAGGTAGCGGTCTAAGACTATATCTTTGCGATACAATAGATCAAAAAAAGAAAACAACAGATAGTATATGAAACGCAAGATTGAAACAGTGACTCCAAAGGCAGGAACACTTAAACACAGTAACCAGATTATGAGGACCGGAATGAGTTTATCCGGAAAATTGACTGCCTTCTTCCTCGTGCTTAGTTTGGCCCTGGCAAACATGTCTTTTGTTCAGGATGATGCAACACTCAAAACAAGTGTAGCGATGAACACGACAGACACAGCTGACAAAATGGATTCATGCTGTGCAGTTGCCAAGCCGGCTGTTAAAAAGAATGACCGTACAGTATTCAGGCTTTACAATCTCCCTTCCGAAGAAATGATCCGGAAGTCTGACAGTGAAGCATACACGAATCTCCGTCATTCACTTACTGAAAATAAGTTGAAAGCATTAAAATACTGGATGGCTATTTCTGACAGATCCATTAACAATGATTTCTTAGCAGAAACAACAGTGTCAATGGACGAATATTTCAGCAGCAATTCAGCTGATCAGGCAATTCGCGATCAGTTCAACGCTGAAAACATCAAATTGAATATTACAGAGCATTCAGAGATTGCTGATGCCGATATCAATGATGTATTCACCGCCGAAGTTGCCGGGATAAAATCAGAATACCATAATGTAGCAGATGCTGATCAGGATTTGCATAATGACTTTGTGGTTTCAAACACAAGAATTGATTATCCTTCAGCAGAAATGATTAGCAGTGCAGATGCAGAAATTCATACCAACCTTCAGTTGGAATTGAAAAATGACAGTTTTGCCGGAACAAAAAATGCAAAAAAATAGTTGGTTTTGGTAGGGCCTGCGCAGCAGGTAAAAAAAAGGTAAAGCCCCGTTGAGGGGCTTTACTGTTTTTGTACATTAAGAAACTACAAACCTGTAAGCCGGATTCTGTTTTCCAGTTAAGGAACGATCATCATTTATCTGTCCCGCTGGTTACCCCGCGGGATCAATCTGCCTACCCATTTCCGCCTTCATTTATGAAGCCCGGCCGAGTCAGCCGGGTCGCGGCCGAAACCGTGATCAGAAACCTATGTGGCATTTCAGCACGCAAGGTTTACCCATTGTTATCATTACTGACATCAATCGTGAGCTCTTACCTCCCGTTTTCACCCTTACCCGCCTGGGGCGGGCGGTTATTTTCTGTGGCACTTTCTGTCCTGCCTTCCCTTCGCTGAAGCTCCGACAGGCCCGGTTCTTCGCCGGTGCGACGCTCTATGCTGTCCGGACTTTCCTCCCCGCAATAAATTACGGAGCGATGACCCGGTTTGTAGTCAGTTTTTATTAAAATAGATTTCAGTTGCCCCGTATCCGAAAGAAGGGTGATACCTGTTTACAAATGATTTTACTTCCTTTTTCAGGCGTAGTATGTCATGTATCTCATCTCTTAGTTTTCCCGTACCCACGCCATGCACAACAATCAGAGAATCCTGATG